>JANPGO010000044.1:0-25353 GCA_031423995.1 Candidatus Altimarinota bacterium
CAGACATTGACAATGGTGTGTTTAAGTATGTCGATTTTCATAAAAAAGAGTGTTAATAACTAACACTCTCATTATGCAATACTTGGCTCTGTCAAGGGAAAAATCGAGATAATTCTTGTAGGATTTTGGGGGGATTTTAGAGTGATAGTTATATTATGAATTATAATACTTTATATATATAGTACGAGTATCTCTGAAACAGTTCCGAGTGAGTTTACTGATGAACAAGTTTTACGTACTTACTATAGCGATATAAAAACACATAGTTGATTTTATAGTGAAGAAAAATGAGCAGACAATTATTTTTCAAAATATGACCCTAATAATCCTTACAAGTCACCTGTATATTGTTGAAGCAATATGGAAGAAGCGAAAACAATTGCTTATCCAATAATACTAAGTTGAGGTGAGTTTTATGAGAAAATATATAATGAGGAATGAACTGAAAAATATTTTCAATTTGAAACTCAGGATAAATTTAATTCAAGAGCTGTGATTTTTAGAATAGATAATTGCAACTACATTGAAAGAATTTCAAGATTTTGAACTTGAGAAATATGAGTATTCAAAAAAATACCTCTATCAAAAGATTCTGTAAAAGAACTATCCGAGTATCTTTGGTTCGAAGGAAAATATACATCCTGATGAGTTTGAACTATTAACTCAACAATAAGTGAAGATTCTAATTATTATTATTCAGAAATTTACTATGTATCATGAGTAGGTTGAGATTGGTGAGTAAATGATAAAATAAAGTTAATCCAGAGAATTACTTCGGTGAATAAAGAGTCCTGAAAGATAAGCCTAGATGAAAAAATAATCAAGACTGTTGTATGAAAAAATAATTAAAACTCATATTACAAAATGGGGATTCAAGTCAGTATTTATTGAATTTCTATCCCCTCCCCCGAAACGCACTGAGAAGCGTAATCTCATCCGCATATTCGATCGAACCCGCATGTGGAAGACCCTTCGAGAGACGACTCACCGTCACCGCACGAGGCATATGTTCGATCGCATAGAGTGCGGTCGCTTCACCTTCGATATTAGGATTGGTGGCGATGATGACCTCCGTGATCTCAGTATGATCAGTGATTCGCTCGAAGAGGGTCGAATAGTTGAGCTTATCAGGCAACATTCCAGCAATCGGGGATATGACTCCTCAGAGCACGTGATATTGTCCGCGATAGACCCCAGTACGCTCGATCGAGAGCATATCGAGATAGTCTTCGACGACGCAGAGGAGCGCCGTATCCCGTCGTGTATCCATACAAATCACACACTTCGAGAGTGACATATCCATCATCCCATGACAGTTCGGACACTCGGTCACTTTCTCATGAATATCAGCAAGTGCCTTCGCGAAGTTTTTTACATAGGCTGGATGCGCTTTGAGCAAAAAAAATGCGAGCTTCGCCGCAGTCTTTTCTCCAATTCATGGGAGATAGTGGATCATATCGATGAGTCGCTTGAGTGCTTCTGGCATTAAAATTGATGAGTAATTGGTAATTCGTAACTCGTAATTAGTATTTGCAGAATAGTTCATTGACGTATTCTTCTCCAATAACTAACAACCAATAACTAACAACCAATAACTAACAACCAATAACTAACAACCAATAACTAATCACTCTATTCTATTCATTCACTCCGACAGTATCTCCTTTCAGAACGAGGAAACTTGGCTGATCAATATCCTGCATCAGAGCAATGACTGGAGACTGCATGATGGCACCGATCGACTGCCCTTCTGCGATACGGATATCGAGGAGATTCTCTTGGAAGGAGAGTTCTCGATTGGTCACTTGAAGCGTTCGGATATTGTAACCCTTGGTCGCATTCTCATTGAGTATCCAGACGTAGTAAATACCAAGGAGAGCGATCATCACAATCGCGAGGATATAGGTCTGTGTGAAGGAGAGTCGATAGTATTCACGTGCAGCCTTTCTCTCGGAGAAGAAGGGAATGTGTCATTTTTTAGCGATGAGAACGTTGGCATTCATAGGAGGATGGTTCTAGGTTCTTATTAATTTTTAATTAACAATTATTAATTATCAATTGTTAATACACTCGTTCAATTACTCGCATCTTGGCACTTCGACTCCGAGGATTTTCTTCGATTTCTGCTATTGTTGGAACGATTGGTTTTTTGGCGTATTTCCTAAATCGTGCAGGAATTCGTATCTGTCCAGTGACCTCATCGATCTGATCTTCGAGGAAGGGTGTGAAAAGTTGCTTCACGATGCGATCTTCAAGGGAATGGAACGTGATAACGAGGATTTTTCCTCCGATATTGAGAAGTTCGAGTGCTTGATGGAGCGATGAGTTAATATGTTCGAATTCTTCATTGAGTGCGATGCGAATTGCCTGGAAGACTCGGGTTGGAGACTTCGGGTCATAGCTGGAATCTTCAATAATCTTCAAAAGCTTGAACGTCGTGTCTATTGATTCTATCTTCCGGATTTTTTCTATTGCCTGAGCAATGAACCATGACTTCTTCTCTTCACCATAGAACGAAAATATCCGTGCGAGTTCGCGAGCATCAGTCTGCATGATGAGTTCTGTAGCGGTGCGACCACGAGTTCGATCGAAGCGCATATCGAGCGGACCATCGAAGCGAAATGAGAAGCCACGATCAGCAAAATCATAGTGGACACTACTGACACCGAGATCATAGAGGATGAAGTCTATGGAATCAATCCCCAGCCCTTCCAGTTCTTCAGAAAGATGAGTGAAGCTCGAATGTATAAATGAGAGTTCACACTCTGGATTGAGAGATCGGAGATACACTTCAGCTCGAGCGAGATTTTCCTGATCGCGATCAAATCCGAGAAATCTATCTCACATCCTAAGCTCCGAAACAAAAATGGATGCATGTCATCCGAGACCGAGTGTTGCATCGACAACACATTTTTTTTGTTTCTGAGAATGGTATATTGCCTGAACTTCGCGTGCGAGAACAGGATCATGGAGACGATTCAAAAGATTCTTTTTGGTTCACGATACTGGGATAAAATGTAGTCTGAATTCCTTTTTTGTCAAAAGAAAAGCAAAGAAGTATATTACAAAATTTCTACAAACAAGAGACAGTTTTTACACAAAGCATGCCAGAAACATTCATGAGAGATTCATTATAGAAAAGAAAAATGGTGAATTCCTCAAATATTTTTGTCAAAAACTCGTCAAAAAATCATTTTTTCTTTTTGAAAATACGAACTTTTTTCTATAATCTCGACATGTCTGGATTCACTACCAAAAAACTCATCCAAAAGCCAAAAAAAGAGCAACCTTCGATGGAAATATCTCCTGAAACTCTCCCAAAAAAGAAACGACACACCGCCCGGTGGATTGTCGGGTGATTGATTGCAATTTTTGCTCTACTGTTTGCAATCACTTTCGCCATGAATATCGGAAGAGAAAATACAAAGTATGGGAGCTTTACTCCTATTATTCAGGGAGACTTTTTGTCTGTGAAAAAGGAAGGAACAACGAATATTCTCATCGCTTGAATCGGTGGACGCGGACATGAATGAAGTGATCTCACTGATTCAATCATGCTCGCATCGCTCAATGTGGATGAGAAACGGATCAATCTCCTCTCAATCCCACGAGACCTCTACGTCTCCTATCCTGAAGGAAAAGGTGCCGGTCGTATCAACAGTCTCTATGAACTTGGGAAAGGTGATAAAGTCGGCATCAAATACCTTGCGGATAAAGTCAGTGAAATCACCGGTCAACCAATTGACCACTATATTGTGATCGACTTCTCAGGATTCAAGAAGATTGTCGATACTCTCGGTGGTGTCGAGATCGATGTTCCCGAGGAACTCATCGATCCAGAGTACCCAGATGAGAATTACGGGTATGAGGTGCTCCATATCAAGAAGTGACTCCAAGTCATGGATGGAGAGACAGCGCTCAAATATGCTCGAAGTCGCCACTCAACCAGTGATTTCGATCGATCTATCCGCCAACAACTGCTCATCAAAGCACTCAAAGAAAAAATTCTGAGTACGAATACCTTGACAAGTCCCACTGCTATCAGTGATATTTTCTCGGCTATCATGGACCACCTCGACAGTGATCTCAGTCTCGCGAATATGGCAGAAATGACTTATGGGTATCGATCAATCAAAACTGAAAGTATCAAGGTATTTTCACTCAATAATGAGTGTGGAAGTATTCGCCAGTGCCGATCAGGATCCTATCTCTACAATCCAAGTCGTGACCTCTTCGGTGGTGCTTCTGTCCTGATCCCTGAGAACGCTCGTGTGAATAAACTCAGTTACTATGATGATATCAGACGATTTGTCGATCTCTCATTTCGCTATCCTGATCTGGAAAATGCAGAGAAGAATATCGTCATCGTGAGTACTCGAAATGATATGAAGAAGGCTCAGGCAATATGAATCGGACTCGCAAAACTTGGGATTAACATCAATCCAAAATACGCGAATATCATCGCTACTGGAACAATTACACAGAGTCATATCAATATCTACTGGCATCCAGATCTGAATATCGGGATCAATCCAGCATCCCCTGTGGTCGAATCACTCAAACACCTCGAAGAATCTATTCCATATATCATTGTTCCACATAATGAGTATGTTACCGATGATGGACCGAAGATTGAAATTGTCCTCTGAGATGATATTGCCACGTACTTTCCATTTGTCACACCCCTATACTATATACCAACTCCACCCCCAACAAATTCTGGATGAGCCACTTCATGAGAGGCAAAAGTCCTCTCATCTGAAATTCACACTGGAAGTGCGAAACCAAAAGTTCCTCAATCAACCACAAGAAAACAAACAACAAGTTCATGAGGAATAAGACGATCAACAGTAACCGCTCTGGTTCCATCGACCATAATACAGCCATGAGAATGGGAAGATTTTGGTAATTAGTATTTTTTCATATACTCGGGATATATTTTCGTATGAATAGACACGCTCATACATCCTCAAAATTCGACTGGAGTAAATTTTTTCGAAGATTGCTTCAGTGACTTGGTATACTCATAATACTCGCCGTTATAGGTTCTGGAGTTCTCTACGTACTCTATTTCCGTGATGTTCCTTCTATCGAATCACTCGCGAAAGGGAATTATTTCCGTGAAAGTACGATCATCTATGATAAAGATAAGCATCCGATCTATACCCTCTACACTGATGGAAAACGTACCTATATCGACTACAATCATATTTCTCAATATGTAAAAGATGCGGTGGTTGCAACGGAGGATAAAACATTTTTTACCAATCCGGGAATTGATATGAAATGACTTTTTCGTGCTGGACTCTACTATATCACGCGTCGAACAGGTCGCATTAGCGGAACGTCTACTATCTCTCAGCAGCTTATCAAAAATACTCTTCTCAGTAACGATCCCACTCTCAAGAGAAAACTGCAAGAAGCCTACCTTTCCTACCAACTCAATAGCACATATACCAAGGAAAAGATTCTCGAAATGTATTTGAATGCTTTTTCATTCGGGTACAATGCGAATGGAATAGAAGAAGCTTCAAAAACCTACTTTGGAAAGAGTGCGAGTGAGATTGGTCCACTCTGAGCAAGCATCCTCGCTTCCCTGCCGAAATGACCAAGTCAGTACTCTCCCTACAACCATCGTGATCGCCTCATGGGAAATGTCTATATATATCCACTCTCAGATCCTAATGAGACAACTTCACTCGATACGTGGGAAAAACGCAAAGAATATTCAAGTCTCTATAGTAATTTCAAGTGATATCTGAGTGGGATGACCATCGAAGGAAGATGAAATGACGTCTCGATCTGTGGAGTGAAGAATGAATATGTTCGAAATACTATTTATAGTCCTGATCATGGATGATGTACCAATATCACCCATGATGATCTCCTCGGATTTCTCGGTGACATGATCATCAGGTGAACCGTTACGGCATCAGGATCAAGCGGAGAATATGCACTTGAGTATACCATCGGAAGAAAGGATTTCGTTGCTGGACGCATGTTCGAGGATGGAAAAATCGATGGAAAAACATTCAAAAAAATCATCTATGATGGGCTCGAATTCGAGTTCCAGAGGAATATTGCTGATATGAAATATCCATATTTTGTAAACTATATAAAAGAATATCTCGAAACAAAGTATGGAAAAGATATCGATATCACCACTGGACTCAAGGTCTATACGACACTTGATCCAAAACTGCAGGATAAAGCTGAGGAAATCCTCAAAAAGCAAGTAGAAATCAATAAAAAACAATATTGAGCCTCGAGTGCTGCACTCGTCAGTATGGATAATAAGACCGGGAAACTCCTTGCAATGGTCGGTTGACCAGACTACAATGATGAAGCAAATGGGGGGAATAATAATATGGCGACAAGTACGAAGTTGCAACCAGGATCGAGCTTCAAGCCTTTTGTCTATGGACTTGCGATCTCAAAAAATCCTATATGACCCGAAAGTCCTATTGCTGATGTTGATACAAAATTCTGATGATGGCATCCGAGCAATTATGATGGAAAATTTAATGGTGTCATGATGCTCAAAAATGCACTTGATTATTCACGAAATATCCCTGCTGGAAAGATGTACTTCCTCGCTGGACAACAGGACGAGATTGTGAAGACTGTGCGATCATTTTGAATCTCTACGCTCAAAGATGAGAAAGATCACTCCTATGGATGACCACTTGCCCTCGGCGCATGAGAAGTGAAACCTATAGAACTCATGCAGGCATACAGCGTTTTTGCCAATCTCGGAATCAAGCGGGATGTCTATGCAATTGAACGAATTGAGGGTGCTGATGGTGAAGTCATCGAAGAGGTGAAAGTACCAACAGAAAAAAAAGTCTTTTCCCCTGCTGCTGCCTATATCATCTCTCGAATTCTCTCTGATAATGATGCTCGTCCTGAATCTCCTTTCTGGAGAAATGCTCTCTCTATTCCTGGTCGAATTGTTGCTGCCAAGACAGGAACATCCAATAAGCCGGAAATAAAGGGAAGTAGTAAAATCCTTCCAAAGGATCTCTGGACGGTCGGTTACACACCACAAATAACTACTGTGGTATGGGCAGGGAATGTAAATGGGCATGCAACCTATGGAAGCTGTGATGGACTCAACTGTGCAGCGGCAATTTGGAAAGGATATATGACATTTGCTCTCAAAGACCTTCCGAAAGAGGATTGGAAAAAACCTGATGGTGTCTACACCTATACCGTAGCGAAATCGAGTGGAAAACTCGCAACTGAAACGACGCCAGATGAAGAAAAAATTTCCACGATGATGGCCACCAAGGCAACTGAATACGATGATGGAATGAAAGAGGAACTTATTGATACGCTCTGTAATGGTCCAGTATGACCAAATACTCCTGAATCATCTATCGTCAAGATCTATATTCCGAGTGCCAAACCTGTGATCGATGGATATGATCCTGCATGGACGGCTGGTTTTTTCGAAGCTCTTGGGAAGAAGTTTGATGGAACAGGAAGTCTCGCTCGCTCAGATACACCCTGTGATCGACCAGCTTCACCTGGATCAGTATCAATATCCCTTCAAACTGTAGGAATCAATGGCGACCTTGGATCAAGTGGAAAGAAGATTATCGAGACTACTTGGATAGGAGATCGAAAGATTCAAAAATTCCAAATCAAATATGGTATAGATACTATAAATCCGACTGATTATGGATCAGGTGGAAAAGCAAATGGGAGTCAACGAAGCACTCTCAATCTCAAGAATGGAGAGAATACGATCACGATCGAACTCACAGATATTTATGGATTTATCTACTCTGAATCCAAGACTCTGAGTGTTTCCTGAGGAGAAACACCAACTGCGAATCAATCTATCATCGATCCACACATTACAACCCTCAATCCAAAGAATCAAGATGCTCATGTGAACCTCTATAGTGGTGATAGTTTCAACCTCAGATTCAGCATCACTGTCGGTACGGAGAACCGTGAAGTTTCAGTACTCCTCGATTCGACTTCCATCCAGAATGCAACCGCTTGAGATCTTTTCGTGATACCCGTAGGGACTTCGTGAGTGAATCCAGGAGAACATACGATCACGATACGATTGATCGATGGTACTATGAAGACAACAGAGAAAAAAATCGGACTCACGATTCTCTCTCGTTAGATACTCCACACTATATTGTAACACCCTTGATTTTCTTATGGAATTCAACCATGTATTTCTCTCTTATGGAGAGAGGACCATTCTGAGAGATATTTCGCTCACGATTCATCCTTGAGAATTTGTATTTCTCATAGGAACTTCGGGAAGTGGGAAGACGAGTTTTATCCGATCAATCATCGGTGCCCTTGCTCCAAATAAATGACATATCATGACTGATGATGGAATGAAGCTCAGTGATCTCTCAGAAAAGCAGCTTCTTACGTATAGACGAGGTGTTGGTGTGATTTTTCAAGACTTCAAGCTCCTTTCCAAAAAGACAGTGTATGAAAATGTTTCATTTGCCATGGAGGTCTGTGGATACGAAGATAGCATGATACGAAAACGTGTTCCCGAAGTTCTCTCGCAAGTAGGACTCCTTCAGAAAAAGGATAAGTATATAGAATCTCTTTCTGGTTGAGAACTCCAGAGAACTGCTATTGCACGCGCTCTTATCCACAATCCGAGAATTATCCTTGGTGATGAACCAACAGGAAATCTTGATCCGAAAAATGCTGAAGAAATTATTCTTCTTCTCGAAAAACTCAACAAAGACGGAAAGACACTCCTCATCGCAACGCATGATGATCGACTCGTCAATAGCATGAAGAAACGGGTAATTACCTTCAAGGAAGGAAAACTCTACTCAGATATCAATTCAGGTACTTATAATATTTAATTAGCATGTTGCTTCGTGAAGAATCACTCTCAAGAAAATTCATAACCCGGGGTGCATGGATCTATTTTTTTGTTTTTCTCACGGCACCGATGGGGTATATTATCCGTATAATCCTCACAGGAAGTCTCACTCCAGAAGAAGTGGGGATTATTTATTGAACCATGTGACTCCTTGCATTTCTCTGATCGTATACAGACTTTTGACTGACTGAGAGCCTGAATTATTTCCTCCCAAAATATATTATTCAGAATGACTATGCCAGAGCGAAGTACCTCCTCAGTCTTACTATGCTTACGCAAATTATAACGAGCACCCTTATTAGTATTGGACTCTACTTCTGAGCAACATGGATTGCAGATCAGTACTTCCATTCCCATAATGCAAAAGAGGTTATTCAAATCATGTCACTCTATTTTATTGGGAATCACGTTCTCCAAGTCATGACAACCTTTATGAATGCTGTCCAGCATACAAAGATACTGAAAACGATTGATTTTATCAGAATATTCATGATAGTTCTTTGGGCGTGTATTCTCTACTTCTCAGGGAAAGGAAATCTTCTGACTTACTCATGGATATGGCTAGTTTGACTCTATATTGCCCTCATTATTTGCAGTTTTATTTTCTATAAGAGGTATTATCAACCTCACCTAAACCTCAAGGAAAGGAAGGATCTCTCTCTGAAAAGACACTTTATCCAATACTCCCTTGGAACGCTTTTTTCAGCAAATGTTGCCAGTGTTCTCCATCAAGCAGATATGCAAATACTGACGTATTTTCTCTGAGTATACAATACTGGTATCTATTCTATCTACCTCTCACTCATTGGAATACCCTTTCTTTTTCTTTGACCTATTATTGCCTTCCTTTTCCCAGTATTATCAGAAATTGGTGGGAAAAAGGAATATGAAAAAGTGACAACTATTTTCTGATTGTTTTCGACTTATTTGGGAATATTGAGTATCTGGATATGAGCGCTGTACCTCATGATGGGAAAAGAGTTGAGCTGATTCCTTTTTTGAGAGAATTTTCTTTCCGCAGGAACTGCGCTCTATTTTATTGCTCCATTCCTGATATTTAATATTCTTATGCAAATCAATTTTCAGATTATGAGTGGTCTCTGACACATTCGGAAACGAATTAGTATACTCATTTGGACACTCCTTATAAATCTTATTATTACATTTATCTCAATACTTGGTTTCAAATATTGATTCATTCCCTTCCCAAGTGGATCATCTGCAGCTTCTTTTTCCGTTGGAATATCATGGGTATTCATGTGGTATATGAGTTATCGTGCTATTATTGAATATACCGGGGGATTTAATTGGCAGTTATTTTTCAAAAATCTCATTGTTATTCTCATTATTCTCATCATTTTCCAAAAACTCGAATCCTCTCTCTCATTCACATTCTGACTTTGAGGACGACTTCAGTTCCTTCCTCAAATCGGATTTGCTTTCATTGGCTCTTTGGGTATATTTCTCGCTGTGAATTTCTCTCAAATAGGGGAGTTCATCCAAACTATCAAGAACGTCCGAAAGGGCACGTTATAAATACTTATTCTTTTTTTATGGTAGCTCTCATTGTTGCAAGTGTATGATTCATACTCTGGTCAGTATCGATTATCCTCATGTACTATTCCACTTTCTATAGTCAGATCAATCACATGGAAAGTGCGTCATGATATGCTGGGTATCTGATTACCATATGAATCTTATATGCCTGTTACAAGGCATATACCCTCTTTATCAGTGAGAAACGAGAAATTCGGATTGGACTATTCTGAATACTTGGACTCTTTTTGATTCACCTACTTATTTTCTGTTGATTTTATTCGAGTCTTCCAGAAGTGATTCAAAGTCCATTTATGAATGGGGCAAGTCCATCGAGTATGGTTTTATTTGCCCATATCCTGAGTCTCCTTGCCTATCCAGTACTTCTTGTATTCATAGCCCGAGCAAGTGGATTCAGTCTATTGAATCTCATTCCTTCACTTGATTGGAAGATGGAAGATATGCGAATTCGTGTTCCTATTGAAGTAAGTGTTGGTTTCTTGGTATTCAGTAGTATTCTTCTGATACTTTCATATTTGTTCTGATACACCATTACAACCCTGTTTATTACGTTTATTACTGTATCAATTATTGGAATTCCTGGATTTATAGAGTCCTTCAGAGATGCCCGCGATCGTACAATCATTCTCGAAAACCATGATCTTGGATGATCATTCACTCAAGCATTCAATCTCAAGCTATTGACAATCGAGTTATGAATATTTTTTATTGTTTTTGTGCTCTCAGTTTCTCTTGTCAATGCACTGCGTCCTATGCCAATAGGATGGGATGATCTCGGTGTCTACATGAACTTCCCAAAAATCATGGCAACGTCTGGGGAACTCCTCCAATGATGAGGGCTCTATGTGTGGCAACTTATTACAGGAACAGGATTTCTCTTTTCCTATACAGCAGCCCAAGCTTTTTATATCAATCAACTCGGCTGAATTCTTGCAATTATTGGAATTATCTGTGCACTTTCCTATATTCTTGAGGAGAGCGGAAAGAAGTCATTCCTTTCCCTTCCTGTGCTTTTTGCAGCTCTCTTCTATAGCATGCCAATGACCGTCTTCCAGCAAGCAAAAGATATGAAGCTTGATCCAGCATTGATGTTTTTTAGTATCAGTGCATTTCTCGCTGTCTTTTCCCTGTGGAAGCGAGAATACTCTGAGAAAAAGGTATTTACCATCATCTTCCTTGCGGGTATACTGACAGGACTGGCTTTTGGCGTAAAAGTAACCTCTCTCATGCTCCTTCTCTGAAGTCTCTGACTCATAGCATACCGATACCTCTCACTTGCTGGATTTCTTGGGTATTTCTTTCTATTTATAGCAGTCTTTACTCAGTTTCATCTCTGGGCACGACTCAATGTGACAGTTCCATCAAATACAACACTTATTTCGAGCGTTGTATGGATAAGCTCACTTCTTGGTATCATTGGGATATTCTGATGATCTTTTTCGAAAAAAAATTGAATAAAAAAAATCCAGTCTTGGATACTCTCAAGTATTCTCCTTATCGTCTGATTTGGACTTGCCCTCACGCCGTGGTATATGAAGAATTATTTTGAATCTCAAAGTATCTCTGTGAATGGATTTATTGGTGGCTCTGGAGGAACGACTCCATATAATTTTGAACAGTTCAAAACGAAAAAAGAAATTCTAACAATCCAAGATACTGAAAAAAATGCCATTACCTCAAGTGGACAAACCACCAATGAAGATCTTGGTCGATACTTCTGATATGATACTGGGATTAATAACTATTTGAAGCTCCCCGCAAATCTCACATTCCAAAAAAATCAATCAGGAGAATTCACGGAGATTTCCTATATATTTCTTGCCCTAGTTCCTTCCCTTCTTCTTTTTGTCAGATCAAGGAAAGATATATTCACCTATGTTGCATGAGGTTGTCTTATTCTCCTCGGACTCTATTATTTTCTTCCTTCTACCGCCACGACTCTTACTGCATTTCTGAGCACTATCTGAATCGACAATGGTCTCGGATACCTCATCATGTTTCTCATGAATATTGGATTCTTGACGGGAGTACACTTTCTTCTCGAAGAGACCGAATCCAATCGCAAACTCAAAGAGGTACTGATGTTCATGGGAATCTATGGATTCATCTTCATGATTAGTGCCTTTGGGATCGTCTGGTATGGTATAGTCATATACTTTGCGTTCTTTCTCATCATGGGACTTGCAGCAAATCGGTTCGAGAAATATTCACATATCGATGAGCTCGATGAGGATCTTCTCAGTGGCAAGCTGACCCTCGCTGCTATACTCTTCATCTTCATCGCCGTATACTTCATACGTTCGGTCTTTCCTCATGGATGGAACAATCTCAAGGCTGCATACTACAATGAATACAAATATAATATTCTCACGCAGGACGAAGCAATCTTCGCCTACAGAAGTGACTATGTGTCTCCTATTGCCGCTCTCAATATTGGGAATCAGAAAAATACGCTTTCAGGGGTAATGAACCTTCCTCTTTCTGATGATATCAAGAAGTTCTTCAAGGAGAACGGCAATACGCTCTCCATCAGTGATGTACATATGCTCATACTCCAACTCAGAAAGAGTGGAAATAGCGATCTCATGAAGGATGCAAAGACGCTCTGAAACTATCTCTATGCGAAGATTCTTTATCCGAAGAAATTGGAAGGAAATACTGGTGGCATCTATCGTATCGGAACATTCATGACCTATCTCATCGACAATAACCGCAAACGGTACTATGATGATAGTCTGGTCAATATATTTGATAAATACATCTATACTCCGAGTAATGAAGAAACCACCGAACGGATGAGAAAAATGGGACTCAAATACCTTCTCATCGATCTCAATGCAGCAACGATCGATCGAGATCCGCGTCATGATCTCACAAATAGATTTGAACGACTTCTTCTCACTATGCGTGCGAAAAATCTCAAGCTCATCGATACAGACAACAAGTGTCTCGAACTCGCTCTTGATGAATATCATGATGGAAAAATCCAGGATGACACATCCTATATTGATATTGCAGGAACCAACTATGAGTCCTATCGATCTGGTGCTGTCATCCCGAGAAATCAGAAACTCTACAACTGTCACAACTATATAGTCTCGAAGCTCAATGGAAGTGGTGGAGCACTTTCACCTTCCCTCTCGAGCCTGAAGCAAGCAATCGTTGCGAATAATGTTCAATGAGATCAGCAAAAACTCGGACAACTCCTCACAAGCTATGCTGGACAGAGCTGGTTTGCCCTCTTCGAAATCACGGACATTCCTGCAGGATCGAGTCTCATTGAAGCACAGAAGTTACTTCCTCCTCCTCAGCCGATAGCAAGTACTGGAGCCATTCTCTCGACTGGAGCGCTCGTCTCTACTGGGAAGATGAATACCGGAACAGTGAGTGGAAGTGGTGGGAAAAAGTAGAAAAAATTTAAATTAAATCCTCAATAGAAATATTGGGGATTTTTACTATTGACAGAATTAATATATTGATATACCTTTTATACGGAGAGGAATTACTAAAATTTTTTCAATGTTTCATTTACTCGAAAATAAGAAGCAACTATATGTAGTTTACTGAATTGATGCTGATAGGGAACCATCAACATCAGCAGGACTAACTATAGTAACTAGAATAACTCTTGTAGAAGAAGTCTCAGGATCTGTCATCGAGAACACACGAAGGCAAACTTCAAACGCATTAGTCCAACTTGATATAACTCCAAGGGATTGAATGTTGAGGATGTTAAATAAAATTGGTGTCTGAAAAAAATTCACATCAGTTTTTAGACGATACCCTGATATTTGGTATGATCTCCTAATAATCTTTCATCGGAATCAATGACTATATGATGAATATTGAAAACTAATTAATCCTTCCTCTCAATGAGTACAACATTGCATTGAAGAATTATATCCATTTTTTTTTAGATATAACTCTGAACATCCGGAAGACTTTGTAACGAAAGATGATATAGTTGGTTTAATAAATAATACAAAAATAGCAAATAAAGCACGTGAAAACTCAAAAACACAGAGATCAATAATATGAACTCCGAATTCAAAAATTAGAGGAATGAGTATTCATTGAATTCAGTCGCTGATATACGATGTTATACGAAGAAATACATGATACAATGATCGCGAAATTGAATCATCATTTCCGAAAATTGCAAGAACAGTATCATACTGGATGATGGATATATTTGGAGTGAACTTAAAAATAGAATCTTTTAATGGAATACATGATTTTTCAGAAAAATTGATGGAACGACTTGCTAGGTGAGGATTAGAGAGTGAAGTTGCAGCCGAATTTATTCGCTGTCTTTACGCCTGGTCAGATATTGAGACTGTTGAGATAATTCATTGACAAGCAGAAGGGTTTTCAAGAAACTTTGTTACAATTTTGGGAAGTGTAGGTATCTACCAGAGCTGAAACACTACAAGTAATACTAAATGAGAGAATACTGTATTTTCTTGAACTTTTCAAATGCCGATATGAAATACTGCAGTAGATTTCAAAATGTCTTGGCGAGTAAAGAGTATTAGAAGCATGCTTCTGAAGCTACGATGTGATAAAAATTACGGTAGAGCGGAGCTTCTTCGTGATGCATTTTGAGCAACAACGATACCTAATGGTACGATTTCGGACTATCAAAGAGAAAAATTATTACAAAGACTACTAACTATACCTGAAAATAATGCATATATTGTAAGAAATAGAAATACAGTTAATGTAGGCGAATTATCTAAGATACTCGGTGGATTAAGTCCTGCCGTCATCAGCTCAACTTGAAAAGATAGGACAAACTGAGTCTTCAGAAATATCTCTATTTCTGGCTTTACAAGAAAAACATCTAGAAGTTGAAAAAAATGAACAGCTATATGATATGAAATGCAATATTTTGAGAATGAATGAGATGCTCATCCAAAATGATTTACATCGCACTATGTTTTAGATGCTTCGAAAGTCTTAGAATGATGGATCGAGGGGGCAAAAATGATTACAAAATTACAAATTTATGAAGTATTCAATAAGAATATTCCTGATGATATCCGAGAAGAAAATAAGATTCCAGAAAAAAATTCTGATATACTTAGTTACTATATTAATACAGGATTACTCATTCCTGAAACTCTAGAATCAGAATGAAATAAAATAGCGGTCTACATTTGGAAATGAAAAAAAAGAGCATTCAAAAAAGAGTTTTCAGGTATTGGAAAAAGGAATTAGTTTCAATATAGGAAATCTGTTTGATTTATTATTTGACTAAGGTTTTGACGATAATTGGAATTACTCTCCCCTCTTCCCTATACTTCCCTACTGCGCGCTGCATCGAGAGAACCACTTCATCGTGTGTCCCGACACATTCGAATGGCTTGTGGCCACTCTGCCCGAGGAGTTCCTCATAGAGTGGGATGAGTGATATATCTTCATAGAGATCACGCCCGAAGATCGTGATGACATCCTCATGAGCAATGTATGGTCTCAGGATCGCAAAGACGAAGGCACACTTCGGACACTGGAGACACCAGCGATCTGATGTCGTCTTGTTGGATTCGATAACCTTGAAGTTATTATTACAGCTCGAGAAGACAGGGAAATATGCTCGCATCTTCGCGAAGCGTTCGGCAATCTCGATCTCATAGAGGTCACGGAGGATACTCTTGTATTCGGTATCACTCATATACGTCTCAGAATAGGCTCGGAAGTCCTCCTCGAATTCTCGACTTTTGCTATACTGGTGATTCACATCAATCCCATGCCAGAGTGTATTCCCCTCATCGGCACTTTTCTCATTCGAGAGGACATCCATACGGTATTCATAGAGGTAGTTCACGATCTGGAGGACGAAGGCGATAATCCCAGTGATCGGAACATGTCCATTCGGATAACCAAGTGCATTGAGCTCGAAGAGGTGGGGATCCAGTGTTCTCTTGACGACGAGGTGCCTGTGCCCAGAGACTCGAGCAACCGCATCATGGAGGATATAGTGCTTCCCGAAAGTGAAGAGATCATACTCTTCTCCCTGTTCATCGAGCATTCCTGTACTCACGATACTATCCTTCCCTCCTCCGATCGGAACGAGGAGTTTTTCTCATGGCGAGAATGGGATTTTCTTGAATATTTTCTCACTCGTAGATTCAAATACACCGATTCACTCTGGGAGGATATGGTTACGAAAAAGATATTCTCCGAGTCATTGGAGATAGAATTTCTTCCAGAATGTTTTCTGAGGAGCATCAAGTTTTCCCGTTGTCACAATAATCTGGGCTGATGGACAGAGCTTGTAATAACTAATCCCGAGTGCGATCGATGCATGGAAAAGGAGATTCTCGATGATTGCTCCATCAAGATCCCCTCTCACATCGAATCCTTCACAGGCGAAGTCAATCACTTCTGTAAAATATTCCTCATGATCGAATGAATACTGAAAAGTAGCCCTCAGTATGACTGGATCGAACGTGGTTCACTCGATATAGAAATTCTGGAATGTTTTTGGATGAGTCAGTGTGGACATATTGTGGAAGTTCGATACTATGAAAAACAGTGCGAAAATCAACTCATATACTATGGAATTCACAGGAAAAAATATTGCCATCATCGGCTTCGGACGCGAATGAGCGAGTACACTCACCTATCTCCTCGATCGATGAATCACTCCAGGATCAATCACTGTTCTCGATAAAAACAGTACTACCATCGTTCCAGAAGGGATTATGAAAGTGCTCTGAGAGAACTATCTGGATAACCTTGACCAGTATGATATCCTGATCGGATCACCAGGGATTTCCCCGTACCTTCCTAAAATTGCCCCTTATAGAACTCGACTCACTTCCCAGAGTGCAATTTTTTTCGAACGGTATAGGTGAAAGGTGATAGGTGTGACGGCAACGAAAGGAAAATCAACGACCAGTACCCTCATCGCTGAAATGATCCGATCTGCATGATTCTCAGTAGAGTTCGTCGGGAATATCGGGAAGCCAGTACTTGACTGTATCGATTTCGATCATCCTCCCGAATACGTCGTCTATGAGCTCTCGAGCTACATGCTCGAATACTGTCGACCTCGTTGCCACGTCGCTGTCCTCGGGAATATCTATCCTGACCACCTCGGCTATCATGAGGGCTTCGAGAACTACCGCGATGTGAAGCTCTCGATCCTCCAGAATGCGACCTACCGAGTGATCGGAAGTCAGGTACAAGAATATCTCGCAGAAATTCCTCCCCAGACAACGATCATTCCTGATTCAGATGGCTACCATATAGAGAATACTGAACTCTATCAGTGAGATGCTCTCCTCATGAAGACGAGTGAGATCCAGCTCATCGGTGAGCACAATGCTCGCAATATCCTCTCCGTCTTTGCAGTGGGACATATTCTCGGTATGAGTACGAAAATTATCAGAAATACCTGTTCTGCATTTCGTGGACTTCCCCATCGCCTCGAGAATATATGAACCTTCGGGTGAATCACCTTCTATGATGACGCCATCTCGACCACTCCTGAGAGTACAATCGCAGGAATTATGGCACTGGATGGTCGAGTCGACACAATATTTCTCGGTGGGGAAGACCGATGATATGATTTCATGGAACTTGTGAAGGTACTTGAAAGAGAAGGAATTCATAATATTGTCCTCTTCCCTGACACGGGAACACGGATACTTCCACTGCTTGATCCTGAGAAGTTCCGTATTTTCGAGACTCGATCGATGGAAAATGCAGTAGCATTCGCATTCGAACAGACTCAACCTTGAATGATCTGCCTCCTCTCAACGGCTTCTCCGAGCTATTCTCTCTGGAAAAATTTCGAAGAAAAGTGAGATCTCTTCCAGAAATATGTATGTCCGAATAAAATCATTTCAAATGAATAAAGAAAGTTTCCGTCATTCCTGCGATAAGGTGAATTGATGCGAAGCATCAAGAGAAGATCCCCTGGGGGAAGGCAGGAATCTCTAGCATCGGAAATGAAGTATCAGACTATGATGTTGTTACAAAAAATTATCATATGATGCAGTAAATTTACACATATAAAAAATGCACTCATTCGAGTGCATTTTTCGAGAACTATTATTTCGATTCCTTCTTCATCCCGACGAAGAGTTCAGTATTTTTCCCGAGTGCAGTCCGCCCCACTGCGATGATGAGGATACGAGAGATCCACATAGCGGTGAAGAGTGAGAGGAGAATACCGAGACCGAGCATGAGCCCAAATCCCTTGATGAGCGAGATTCCGAAGATATAGAGGATTGCTGCAGAAGTGAATGAGGTGATATGTGAATCCCAGATGGCACTCCATGACTTTTCGAATCCGATGAGTGTTGCGCGTTCGAGTGGAAGATTGTCTCGAAGAGCTTCCTTCATACGTTCGAAGATGAGGATATTTGCATCGATCGCAAGCCCTATCGAGAGGATCACTCAGGCAATTGAGGCGAGCGTGAGAACGATTCCAAAGAACTTCACGAGCGCGATGAGGATGAGCGAGTAGACGATAAGTGCCATTCCCGCGAGGAGTCCTGAGACTCGGTAAAATATCGTGAGGAAGAGGACGATCGCAATGAGTCCGATCAGTCCAGCCACGAGGATCTGATGCAGTGCATCCTTTCCGATCTTTGCATCGATCGTACGCTCACTCGTGAGGTAGATCGGTGCTGGGACAATACCCGTCGTGATGTTATTCGCAAGTTCCTGAGCTCATTGCATAGTATAATCACCCGTGATGACCGCTCGACCGTCTGGGATGACTGACTGAACCGTTGGAGCGGTGAGCATCTGTCCACCGACATAGATCGCAATCTGCTTTCCGATCAGACGTTTCGTGAGTTCGGCAAATATTTTCTTCCCTTCGTCGTTGAATATGAGGTCAACCTGCGGTCGCCCTGCCTGAGTGAATGATATACCAGCACGGTTGAGATACTTGTCATTGAGGATCTTGCCATCAGCGGTCTTCGCAGGTGCCCAGAGACTTGGACGCTCATCGACGAAGATAAATGCATAGGAATATTCTTTCTCCTTCGCTCCACTCGCACTCGTGATACCTCTAAGCTCGACGATCGCGTAGCCAGGATCACCCGTCTTGACCATTCCTGATCCGAATCGGACATTCGTAAGGGTCTTCATCACACCACTTCGGTATGGGAAGGTCGTGACATTCTTATATCCTTCGAATTTTGCCTCATCACGGAGTACTCCTGTTCCGATATAGTATCCAACGTTCTCATACTGGTCACGGTATTTCGCACCGATCGTTTCGAATGGCGTCGTCTGGAGTTCCATGAGAACATTGTCTGCAATTCCTTTTCTCTCTGCACGGTCTGCATCAGTGATTTCCTTTTTCTCTTCGCGGAATTCGAGCTGTACGACTTTTCCGATCGTTTCCTTCGCACGTGCAATATCGACTGTACTTTTTTTCTGCTTCTCCTCTTCAGAGACATTTCCATAGTCCTGTGTTGGTATCTGGACGATGATGTGCGATTCCCCACCATAGTTCGCAGTCTGGATCGTCGGCTCTGCGAGTCCGAGACCGTTCACTCGACGATCGACGATGGTCTTCAGTGACTCGACGATACTCGTCTCATTGACTGGAATCTTATTTCCCTTATTTGCATCCTTCACGAGTGAGAGATCGACCTTGTAGTCGAGCTCGACACCACCATGGAGATCGAGTCCATATTTATATGGTTGGACCCAACTCGGTACACTTATCCCGAAGCTCTCCCATGGGAAGACATAGAATCCGGAGGCAAGAGTCAGGAGAACGATCAGTGCGATTCGAAGTGGCAGTTTCATAGTGAAAAAGTGAAGAAAGAATATGTTGTATTGCGAATTGTGTGGTATAATACCATTCGGGAAAATGGGATCCCCACGATCTGAATGCGAAAATCGCAACACGAAACTCGCCCGATTATAGAAAAAGTCGATTTTTTTGCAAGAAAAAAACAAAAGTGGTAGGATGAGAAAGTATTTTAGGATTTTAGTAGAATAGATATTTAGAATCAGAAACTATTCTTCTCAATTTCTGACTTCTTCCACTATCGAACTATCTCACTAACAGACTAACCAACTACCACTATGAATCTCATCGAACAAGCCAGATCTTACGTCATGGATATTCTCCGAAAGTGCGAGACCTACCCCTACCACAATCCCAGTCATACCGTGAAGGTCTACGACCGAGCGACCTATATCGCGCTCGCTGAGTGAGTCGAGGGTGAAGACCTCGAAGACCTGCAGATTGCCTGTCTCTTCCATGATACGGGCTTCACAGAGCAATATTCGAAAAATGAATTCATCGGCGTGAAAATCGCTCAACACTGGCTCGAGTCACACAAGCATCCGAAGCTCAGAATCGATAAGATCGAAGGGGTTATCATGGCAACGGTGCTCTTCTCAAAGCCAAAAACACACCTCCAAGAAATCATCCAAGATGCTGACCTCGACAATATCGGAACCAAGGAAGAATTCTTCTACTCTCAGCGCTATCTCTCAGAACTTCGCACGATTGGTAATATCGATATTTCGGATTGTTCGTACTGGCAGTTCGTCTATACGCTCCTCACGAAGTTCAAGTTCCATACCAAAACGGCCAGAAAAGAGCGTCATGATCAGCTCATGCGTGATGTCGAACATATGGAGAAATTCATCAATATGATCGGTTGTACCCTGCCTGAACCTGATTCCCACCGCATGCACGTTGTTCAGTAAATTCTTCTGAGAGGAAAGATATTTTTAAGTCAATGCCTTATCTACTTTTTGAAAAATCAATCTCGTAAATTCTATAAGACTTCGCATTGATTCTGCAGTAATTGAATATCCTGAACTTGATCATTGGTACGTACCTTCCAAAACATCATGAATAGTACGATTTCATGCTGGGGTCGCTTTTGCTAACTGTAAAATTTGATCAGCATTTTGCTTGACATATTCAAGTTTTCTCATCACACTCGGCGTTTCATTTCTGCCAGATTTTGTGGAATGTTGTATCGCTCCCATAACTGGCAAGAGAAGTCTACTAATCGGCTGAGTCTCAGTACTTTGATCGGTTCATATTCCCCAGATTTGAAGCATTCAATTCAAATTATCAAAACCCTTATACATCACCCGAACCTCCGCCCTCTTTTGAATCGTGAACATAGACGAAAAGATAGGAAATAGTGAACAATCTTATTGTACAGGATTTCACATTATTTCAAGCAATTTTCAGAAAAAGTCTCTGATATCAATTAGCACTTTCTTATAATCTGTGCTAATTTTTTTGACTTTTCTGGAGAAAATAATAGAATTCCTCCTGTCGTTAAAAGTAATTTGTTTTCTACTTTTAACTTTTACCTTTTAACTTTTCTCTCACTCTATGAGTATTACTCACGATATGATCGAAAAGATCACTCCCCTCTCAGATCGTGTGCTCCTGAAGCCCATCGATGCCGAGAAGATCACTGCCTCAGGTATCATCATCCCTGACAGTGCGAACAAGGAACGACCTTCACTCTACGAGGTCCTCTCTGTCGGCCCTGGTCGTACAGACAAAAATGGTGTGGAAATAAAAACCGACCTCAAGAAGTGAGATCGGGTGATTAGCTGACAATACTCGGGTGATGATGTGAAGATCGGTGATACGACGTACAAGATTGTCGCATTCGAGTATATTTTGGCGAAGGTGAATTAATTAAAAGGTGTATATGGACTCTTAGGACACTTCGTATCATCAGGTAATTCAGTTATCCTTATTGCATCAGGTGAATCATATCAATAAAGTTCACTTAGTCATCAATTAGACTTTCTTATCTGACACCCTGCTAAGCAAACTGTATACCTTGAATAAATACGTCTTATGCGGATAGGAACATCATTTGGCGAGTGTAACGTTGGTCATTTTTCGGTTAACACTATTATTTCACCTTTACCTCATCGTAATGTATGAGTACAGGAAGAACAGATATTGCTTGCTAAATTAGCAATTGGCTTTCCTTCTAATGTCCTAAAATCCTCTAATTCGTCTTTTAACTTAACTAGTGGAATAATACGTTCACTCATGTTTGATTAAAATTAAAGAATATTATTTAATAATTTAACCATAAATTCAACTATGTCAAAGCAAATTCACTTCGGAGATGAAAATTCCCTTTTGTCATTCCGTAGTGAAACGAAGGAATCCCTTTAAGAGGCACTTACGAGAAAAATCCAAAAAATTCTCATAAGCAAAAGAAAAAGGGATGCCTACGGCATGACAAAAAAAGAGAAACAGATTCTCCTATCGGAGAATGACAAAAAATCAATATCTTTTTACTTTTAACTAAAGAAACCTATGTCAAAGCAAATTCACTTCGGAGATGAAGCTCGTCTCAAAATGTTCGCCGGTATGGAGAAGGTCGCGAAGACCGTCACCTGCACTATGGGCCCGAAGGGTCGCAATGTGATTTTTAGTAAGTCTTACTGAGCTCCTCAGGTCACCAATGACGGAGTCACGATCGCGAAAGAGATCGAACTCGAGGATAAGATCGAGAATATGGGTGCAGAACTCATCAAGGAAGCAGCGAGTAAAACCAATGATGCCGCTGGTGATGGAACAACCACTGCTACCCTTCTCACCTATGCGATGGTGAAGGAAGGACTTCGTGAGATTCGCTCGGGAATCAATGCGATCGAACTCAAGAACGGTATGAAGAAAGCATGATCTCTCGTCGTCGCTGAGCTCGCGAACATGAGTAAGGCGCTCGTCACACAGGAAGAGATCGAGCAAGTTGCGACGATCTCCGCTCAGGATGCTGAGGTCGGAGGGATCATCGCTGCTGCCATGGAGAAGGTCGGAAAAGATGGTGTCATTACAGTGGAAGAGGGAAAGACATTCGGTCTCGAAGTTGAAGTGACGGAAGGGATGAAATTCGATAATGGATATATCTCTCCCTATATGATCACGGACGGTGAGAAGATGGAGGCTCGTGTGAACGATGCCCATATCCTCATCACGGATAAGAAAATCTCGAGTCTGAAGGACATCATCAATGTTCTCGAATCACTCGCTCAGTCGGGTCGTCGTGAACTCGTCATCATCGCTGATGATATAGATGGAGAGGCACTGACGGGGATTATTCTCAACAAACTCAAGTGAGTTCTCACTGTCCTCGGAATCAAGGCTCCAGGATTTGGCGATAGGAAGAAAGAAATACTCAGAGATCTCGCCATCCTCACGGGTGCGACGCTCATCACCGATGAGACGGGCTACAAGCTCGAGAATGCGACGATCGAACACCTCGGTCATGCGAAGGCTATTGTCTCGACGAAGGAATCCACGACCATCATCGGTGGAGGAGGTGAGAAGCATCTCATCGATGGTCGAGTGAATGAACTCCGCCGACTCATCGAAGTCACGAAGTCTGACTATGACAAGGAAAAGATCGCGGAAAGAATCGCGAAACTCGCAGGAGGTATCGCCGTCATCAAGGTCGGTGCCGCATCAGAAGTCGAGATGAAGGAGAAAAAACTCCGAATCGAGGATGCCCTCAATGCTACCAAGGCTGCCGTCGATGAAGGAGTCGTCGCCTGAGGTGGAGTTGCTCTCCTCAAGGCTGCGAAAGTTCTCAAGTGAGCCAAATTCTCCCTCGCAGAACAAGTAGGTGCCGATATCGTCGCACGAGCACTCACCTACCCAGTTCGTCAGATCGCTGACAATGCAGGCAAGGAAGGTGCAGTCGTCGTGAACGAAGTCGCAAGTCATGCTGATCCACACTATGGCTATGATGCTGCGCTCGATGAATACAAGGACCTCGTGAAGGCGGGAATTATCGACCCAACCAAGGTCGCTCGCTCCGCTCTCGAGAACGCGGTCTCGATCGCTGGAATGTTCCTCACCACAGAGGCACTCATCGTCGATGCTCCGAAAAAAGAAGAACCAGCAATGCCACAATGAGGTGGCATGTGAGGAATGGGCGGGATGGGGATGTACTAATCTTTTCGGAAAAAAAGAGGTCAATTGACCTCTTTTTTTATTTGATACATTTCCCTGTTTCTTTATCGAGGATGAATATTCCCTGATGCTCGTCATAGTACTCATGTTTTATGATGATCATTTCTCCGTCAATCAGGAAATCAACTGGATATATTTCTTGCACATCTGTCTCAAGAAATGGTATATACTTCTGAGAAAAATATTGTGTCTTCCATTTGACTGATCCATCAGCCTGTATTGCGTTGACATACATATCCGATCACTTTGGATTACCAATTGCAGATTCACTGCGTTCCGTGGAGATCACATACTGGATTCCGTCTTCTTCGAGTGGGAGAACTTGATATCATGGTTTTGATCTTTTTGCCTTGATACCTTGTTCTATTTTTGGTGGAGGTCGTGACATAGGAGAAAAATTATATTCCTAGTCTAGCAGAATATTGAATATTCACAATTCTGAATCACCTAAGAAAAAACTCCGAAAATACTCGCCTGATTCATATCGAGAACTTTTCTCGCAGGATATTCACGATAGTCTGAAAGAGGATCCGTGATTTTCTCGAATATTTCCCGTTTCTTGGCTCATTCGAGGAGGAGAAAAATATGAGTACTACGCTTAATAAAGAAAAAACTCATCGTCATACGATCTTTGACTGCGAATACCTCAGTGGTTGTCGAATAAGTAATATCATCTGTATCCATATGAGGATCATGTGGAAAGATCGAGGCAGTATGCCCATCAGGACCACATCCGATGATCGATACGTCGAGCGTGATATCTTCAAGGAGCTTCGTATATGCCTCTGCAGACTTTTCTGGGGTATCCAATACTGGAAATGGGAAGAATTGCATATTTGATCCCGCGATTTTCTCACGAATCGCTCGAGCATTGGAATCAGGGTGATCCTCTGGAACAAAACGTTCATCGATCTGGTAGATCTCTATTTTATCAGTGTGTCAAATCTTTTCTCGGAAGCTTTCG
>JANPGO010000045.1:0-3421 GCA_031423995.1 Candidatus Altimarinota bacterium
ATATGAGTGAAGGGAACTATCTCGGAGGACAAGGCAATAGCAAAGTGATCTCTGATAAGACGCAGGATCTCATCGACTCCAAGGTCCGCAAGCTCCTCCTCGATGCCTATGCCCTCGCGAAGAAGATCATTACATCCAATAAGGATCTTCACGAGAAGCTCGCGAATGCTCTCCTCGAACGAGAAGAAATGCTCCAAGATGAGTTCGATGCATTCTTCGAAGGGATGACGAGTGTTCCGCAGAAAGTAGCGATGTAGTACTATATACTATTCCGACATTCCTGCAACGAAGGTGAATTGGACGAGAGTCTAAGAGAATATCCGCTAAGGGAAGGCAGGAATCCAAATTTTAGAAGAAGAATCTCTCATGAAAGTGGGGGATTTTTTTTGTTTGGAGAAAGACAAGTTTTTCGTAAAATCTCCCTATGTCATCTATCTCATCTTACCTTGCGAAAATCCAGTCTTCACTTGCCTCTGGTCATGCCACCGAGCATACGTATCGTCCAGCACTAGAGGAACTATTCAAAGATCTCACAGGTTTCACTGTTCATAATGAACCGAAACGCAGTGAGCATGGTGCTCCAGATTTTGTATTTCTCGATGGTATGATCCCGATGATGTATGCAGAAGCCAAGGATATCCATATCTCCCTCGACAAGATAGAAAAATCAGAACAACTCGATAGATACTTCGGATATCCGAAACTCATCCTCACGAACGGTATAGAATTTCGGTTTTATAAAAGCGGTATCAGATATGGTGAACCGATCGTCATAGCGAAAAAAGTGGGAAATATGCTCGATGCTTTTCCTGAGAGATTCAGCGTGCTTGAGACAGAGATGAAGGCTTTCCAAAATGACTATATCGACCGTATCCGATCTGCTTCTCATCTCGCGAAGATCATGTGAGGGAATGCTCAGAGAATACGAAATAATCTCAGAGAGATGATGAAAAATCTCGAGAACTATACAGATATCGAAGCGCTCTATAGTGCATTCCAGAAAGATATCCTGCATGACCTCATTCATGAGGATTTTGCGGATCTCTATGCTCAGACGCTCGTCTATGGACTCTTCGTCGCCCGCTACCATGATCGGACTCTTGAGACGTTCTCTCGATCCGAAGCTCGCGAACTCATACCGAAATCTACACCCCTTCTTCAGCACTTTTTCGATCATATCACAGGACTCAGTTATCAGCCACGACTCGGATATGTCGTCGATGAACTCTGCAAGATATTCTCATTTACCGATGTGGCAGCGCTCATGCATGGAGTCTACCAGAAGGCTACCCATGATCCCGTCATCCACTTCTATGAGGACTTCCTCAGTGAGTATGATAGTGGGTTACGTATGGCACGATGAGTATTCTATACTCCTGCTCCCGTCGTGAAGTTTATCATACGAGCGGTGGACGATGTACTCAAGACACATTTTTATTTACCGAAGTGACTCGCTGACTCCTCGAAGATCTCACATAAAAGACTTCTCAAACAAGATAAGAAATGAAAAGATATTTTCGAAACAACTGAAGTTCATAGAGTACAGATTCTCGATCCTGCGACAGGAACAGGGACATTTCTCGATGAGATCGTCCGGCATATTCACGATAAGATGAAGTGACAAGCAGGTATGTGGACGAGCTATGTGAATGCTGATCTCCTCCCACGACTGCACGGATTCGAGCTCATGATGGCGAGCTATACGATCGCACACTTGAAGCTCGGACTCACTCTCGCTGAGACATGAGTCACAGATATCGAGAAGCGTCTCCAGATATACCTCACGAACTCCCTCGAAGAGGCGACATCAGATAGGGAAATCCAGATGAACGTCTTCTGACTCTCTCAGGCGATTACCAATGAGTGAATCTATGCTGATGAGGTAAAAAGAGACAAACCCGTGATGATCGTCGTCGGGAATCCTCCATATTCATGAATCTCGACCAATGTCTGAGAATGGATTACGAGGAAAATCGAAGACTACAAATACGTCGATGGGGAACACTTCGGAGAGAAAAAACACTGGCTCCAAGATGACTATGTGAAGTTCTTTCGTCTCGGAGAATCACTCATCGAGAAGAATGGAGAATGAATACTTGCTTATATCACGAATCATGGATATCTCGATAATCCGACATTTCGTGCTATGCGTTGGCATCTACTCACTACCTTCGATCATATCTATATAGTTGATCTCCATGGAAACTCGAAGAAAAAAGAAACTGCACCAGATGGTTCAAAGGATGAAAATGTCTTCGATATCCAACAGGGAACAGCGATATTCATCGGAGTGAAAAATGGAAAGAAAAAATCCTGAGAACTCGCCAAAGTCACGCATATCGACCAATATGGGAAGAGACAAGCAAAGTATGACTGGCTTGAAATGAATACCCTCGAATCTGCAAAAGAGCTCATCCCAGCGAATCCATACTACTTCTTCGTGCCGAAAAATACTGACGGGCAAGAAGAATATGAAAAAGGATTTTGAGTGAATGAGTTATTCCCAGTAAATGTAACATGAATCGTTACTGCTATTGATAGACTAGCTATTCATTACAATGTGAGTGATTTGGAAGAAATAACTAGGAAAATTTTAAGCTCATCGGATCCGTATACTGAATTCGATATCAAAGATCAAAGAAAGCATAAAAAAGAACTGCGGATTGCAGAACTCAGAGAGGTTGCAGATAATACGCCAACACAGATAGCATATCGACCATTCGATATTCGGTATATGTACTATACGAAAAAGACTGAGTGTTGGATTAACTCACCAAGATATGAGATCATGAAACATATGCTTGAATGAGCAAATATTAGCCTTCTTGTTTGACGACAGTGACAAGTTACAGGGAACGATGTATGGAATCTCGTTTCTATATCAAAGCAAATTGTAGATTTTAATGACTTTTATCGATGATGAGAAGCGCAATTTCCTCTCTATATCTATTCGGATGCTCCAGATTTGGAGTGAAATACTAAAATTCCGAATCTCGATGCGACGATATGGGCAAAGATAAGTGAGAGTGTTGGGCGAGATACGACTCCAGAAGAGGTGCTCGACTATATCTATGCCGTTCTGCATAGTCCGAGTTATCGCGTGAAGTATAAGGAGTTTCTAAAGATCGACTTTCCACGAGTCCTGTATCCGACTTCTCGTGAGTCATTCGAGGCTCTGGTGAAGCTCGGGGGAGAGCTCAGAGGACTCCATCTGCTCGAGTCACCGAAGGTTCAGGAATATATCACGACATTTCCAATCGCAGGAAGTGGGGAAGTGGAGAAAGTGACTGTTCAGGATTCCCCTCTTGAGGGGTCGCCGAAGGCGGGGGTGGATATTTCTGATGATCCTTCCTGGGCAAAAAATTCACTCTTCCCATACTGGTCACTTCCAAAAAATAAGGAACTTATAGACCGAGCAAAG
>JANPGO010000046.1:0-3997 GCA_031423995.1 Candidatus Altimarinota bacterium
TAGCCAATGAGAGAAAGCTTCATGTAAAACTCATAGTAACAAGATTAGAAAACTAAAAGTTGTACTTACATTATATGAAAAAAGAGTGCATTTACACTCTTTTTTTGAAGATTTTATTGGTATTTTTCCGTGTTTCCCTAAATATCAAAGTATTGATATTGATTGAATTTTAAGTGATGGAATTTTTGATTTAAAGAATATTAACATCTTTGTTTGACAAAATAATTCTTGAAAGAGTACATTTATGAGATGACTAGCTTCAAAAGATTTTCAGGCCAGATTCGATAATGATTTCGACTTACTTGTATGGCAAAACTATATTCTTGCCTTAGAAGGACTAGTAAATAGGTATGCAACTCATAATGATTCAGAAATAAATAGTATTTTAGGATTTATTAAAAAATGAATTAAGTTATCTAGATAAAGATTATTCCGCATCAGTAAAACTAATAAAGACAAGTTATATGAATATTAAAAGTATTGTTAGTGCTTTTAATAATCCATGAATTCGCATAGCCCACAAACTTGATTTTTTTACTGAATATAATTCTATTGATTCTCTATTGTCAGAGGACTATTTTGAAATTGAGATTAAAGAATTCAAGAAGGTCTATATACCATTAATGAGATGACTAAAGAATCCTATAGAAGGAGATATTGATTGCTTTAAATTGAGAACTATAAAAGATTACTGGAAATCATCAGGTACAGAGGTTCAATGATTTCAAATATTTACATGACTATTTCTTTATAAGGAGATTCGTGCGATGTTATTAGGCGCACATGAAAAACGTGAAGCAATAAGAAGTTATGAATTCTTTTTAAGTAAAAATTTTTTTAACTGAAAAACTGTTACGCTAACACCTTTTGAGTGATCAGATGTTTTACATATAAAGATATGAGAAGGTGATAATGACTATCCAATCTATGATGTATGAGATGGCATACAGTCAATTATACTTTGCACTTTCCCGCTATTCCAATATCGAGATGAGAATATCCTTCTTTTTATTGAAGAGCCCGAAATCGGTATCCATCCGTGAATGCAACGTATTTTACTTGATACTCTTGCAAGGTGAGTACCGTGACAAAGCTGAGAGCATCAAATATTTTTTACAACTCATTCAAATCATTTGCTTGATATAGCACTTGATGAAGATATTTCAAAAGAAATCAGTATTTATCAATTTCGAGATCATTGAGATGAGAAACATATTACAAATATATCTCAGAATAAAGAGGTATTAGATTTACTATGAGTAAGAAATTCTTCAGTATTTCTGTCCAATTGTATTATATGGGTGGAGTGAATTAGTGATAGAAAATATATACAAAAATGGCTAACTCTCTATTTTGAAAAGAGTTGAAAAAAGAAATATGAAGAAGATAAGCATTTTTCTATCGTTGAATATGGTGGAGGAAATGTTGTGCATTTTAACTTCTCTGAAGAAGATACTAAAGAAAATATTAATGTTCAATGAGTTAACAAAAATAACTTTGTTATTGCTGATAATGATGGTTACCCTTGGAAATGACCAATTAATCCAAATGATGAAGAAAAAGAAAATAGACTTAAATTTTTATATAAAGAATTATGATCTGACAATTTTTTTTGTGATTTGAGGGAGATTGAAAATTGACTCTGAGAGGTCTGGCTTAAGAAATTTATTGAATCTTGTAATTTTACTAAGAAGAGAGTTTCAGTTAATTATAGAGTAAGTTCTATAGATTGGAATATGCCTATGTGAGATATTTTAAGAAAACATTATCTTAAGAAAGATTGACGACAAAAGCTTAAATATTTTGATGATCAAAATCATATAGAAGTTTGCTCTTATTCTAAGCTTCAAGTTGCAGAAGCTATAAAAAATATGGATGACTTAAAATTTAATGATTTACCAAAAGTTACACAAAGACTTGTAACTAAACTATACAAGTTTATTGAATCAAATAATAATTAGCATCAAATTCTTATAATGGACCGAATAAGTTCCCTCACACATCTTGTCAGAGACTTCTATGAGTCTCATCGAGACTCTTGGATTCCATACTGGACTGAGTATCTCTATGAGCACCATATTTTCTTCGTTGCCGATATGGCGAGAGATTTGTCTGTAGAATTCTGAGTTGATCCAGAATTCTCAGTTGCTGCGTCACTCCTTCATGATATCGCTGATGCTATTGTCGACCGTACTCATCCAGATCATATGAAAATATCTGAGATGACGGCACTCGATCTCCTTTTACAGTCAGGATTCAGTGAAGATGAGAGGAGAACCATAGTATATGATATCATCAGACTACACTCATGTCATGGTTGAGTGAGGCCACCATCTCTTGAAGGTAAAATCATGACCAGTGCCGATGCGATATGACATTTGGAATCTGATTTTTATGAGTTCGCTATTGCTCAGAAGATCAGAAAATGAGAGTCGCTAGAATCGATCAGGAAATGGTGACTCGCAAAAATTGAGCGAGACTTTTTCGCGAAGATATGTTTCGATGAAGTACGTGAACGATATAGGGGAGAGTATGAGAAGTGTAAGCAGTTATTCTTAAGTTTATAATTTCCTCATGAAAATCCTCCTTCTCACCGACATTCACTCATGAATGGATACCAATTATCCGAATCGGAAATGACCGGAATATATTAACTGTTTTGGATGAGCTTTTGAGTCCAGTATCTGAGCTTTACAAGATATTGCCGCATCGGCAGATATGGTGGTGAATCTTGGTGACTTCATCCATCAGGCTTCTCGAGAGGCTGACCTAGCTCAATATAAGTCATGAATCGAGCTTCTGAGTTCACTCGGCAAACCAGTACTTCATATAGCTGGCAATCATGATCTGGTCTATCTCGATAGGGAAACACTTGCATCTCTCTGGGGTACCGAGAGGCTCTACTATTTCCGTGATATGGGAGGGTATTGTCATATCGTCCTCGATGGGAATCGGGAAGGGAATAAAGATGGTACTTTTGATCGGAATCAAAGATATCGATTCGATGAGGAACAGCTCATTTGGCTCGAGAGTATTCTTCGCAAGTCAGATACACCCTGTATTATTTACTCACACTTTCCTATCGATGATCAGGATTTGAGCCAGAACTATTATTATCCAGAGAATCCTGAGGAACGAGTATTTCCTCTCTGATATCGTGAAGTGAGGCGGATACTTGAGGATTCTGGAAAAGTGATGGCCGTATTCTTTGGACATACCCATTTTCCACAGCGTACCATTATCGGAGGTATAGAGTATATTACGGTTGGGTCTTTTGCAGAGAATGATGGAAATGGGAAACCTATAAGACAGTATGTGATGGTCAATGTTGATGCTACAAATATAAATGTAGAAAATCTTTTGTTACACTCAGTATAGATTATGTATTATCTGACTTTCCCTGACATCTCGCATAAATCCCGATACATCGAAATGATCGAGGAGTGGAATCTCGAGCAATATCCCGATACTGATGTCCCGAATCGACTCTTTGTCGGAAAGGACTATGAAGCATTTCTCAGTATCATCACAGAGGATATCACCGCGAATCAGAATGGAGTGAATAGTACTCTCTTTTTCTTCATGGATGATGAAGAGATTCTCGGAGCCATACAGATACGACATACGATCGATCATCCGAGACTCTCACTCGAGTGAGGGTGTGGAGGACATATCGGATATGGACTCCGCCCGAGCGTGAGAGGGAAGTGAATTGCGAAAGATATGCTTCGACTCGGTATCATCGAAGCGAGAAAACTCGGAATTCAGGATATCCTTATCTCTGCTCTCGAGGAACGAGTCGCTTCATGGAAGACGATCGAACGACTCGGTGGAGTATATGTCAAAAGCATTGACGAAGATGGGAAAAATCTTAAGGTGTACTGGATCAATCTATGAAAATAATACTTTCCCTCATTCTCATATTCCTCTTTCCGCTTACGACTTCTGCCTATTCTCTCGTGACTAAGACCATCAATGGGCATCGAGTGAGGATATT
>JANPGO010000047.1:0-12858 GCA_031423995.1 Candidatus Altimarinota bacterium
TGCAGTCGAACGTCAGCTCGAGATCTGTGAGCAGGTTGGTGTCGGAATCGCTGCCGTCATGATGGAACCGATTCAGGGAGAGGCAGGTGCGGTTGTTCCACCCGATGATTTCTGGCCACGTATCCGTAAGGCAACCAAGAAACACGGAGTCCTCCTCATCGCGGATGAAGTCCAGACGGGACTCGGGCGCACAGGAAAACTCTGGTGAGTTGACCATTGGAACGTAGTTCCCGATATCATGACGATGGGAAAAGCACTCGGTGGTGGAGTCATGCCAATATCCGCCTTCGTCTCCACAGAGGAGATCTGGCAGTGTATGATGCATCCGAATCCATTCATCCATACGACGACGACAGGTGGTGGAGCACTGGCCTGTTCTGCTGCTATAGCAGCTATCCATATCGCACTTCGAGATGATTTCCCTCGTCTCGCACGTGAGAAGTGAAACTATATCATGAAGCGTATGCAAAAATACGTGAAAAAATATCCAGAAATCTATGAATCCGTCACTGGAAAGTGACTCCTCATCGCTCAACACTTCCGCTCAGCTGAGATTGGCTATCAGGTGACGGCAGAACTCTTTCGGAATGGCGTTCTCATCGCAGGTACGCTTAATAATACACTCACATCTCGTATCGAACCACCCATCGTCATCACCTATGACGAGATCGATCGTGGGATGAAAGCACTGGAGAAGTCATTGAAGGTCGTTGCAAAGGGATTAAAGAAATAATATCTATTTTATTGACATAAAAAATATTATTGCAATAATGCATTTTATGCAAGAGATATCCTTCCTTCCAGAAACTGAGAGTCCCATAAGACGAGTAACTATGCTTATTTCACAGTTTGGTCTCACACGACGTATGGGGCTTTTTCAGATTGATGGTTTTCTAGAAATATACAGCGATCAAATAGAGAGTATACTACAAAGTGCTCGAGAATCGAGAAATATTGGAAGAATTCAAAAGGTTTCTGAAAGGGTGATGAAGCTTCTGAGTATCGCTCAGAAAGAAATCTGAAATAAGTTTGATGAGTATATTGCTACCTCTATCATGATGCATGAGGATGAAGTAGAACTTATTAAGGAGGGAATTATGGAAGAATATGATAATTACTTTCTAGAAGATTCAGGAATCAAACTTTCAGAAAAAGCACAAACTCACCTCTCAAGATATTTTATCATCACTGTTACTCAGGTGTCAACACGTCACGATTTTTTTATCTGGCTTAGAAAGCTTCTCAAAGCAAGTAATGAATATTCACATGTACTCAAAGAATTTTGGGATTACTGTAAAGTATATGAAAGAAATATATTTTTAGATTCTGACATATTTTATGTGCGGAATACTATTAAAGATATTTACCCGATTGGGAATGCATTAACATTTTTTTTGGAAATTTTAGAAGATTTTTTAGAAATACGTTTAACTTTTCAAGAAACGTATGATATTAATAGTCTTTATGCTCTCATAGATCCCAAATGAATTATACCTATTCATTGGGAATTATCTTGAAGAGAACGGAGCATAAATTATTTAGAGGAACAAAGACCAAATGAAAGAACTTATCATTAGTTATGCATGTTCCACGTTCGCATGCTCCGAGATTTCTGATGATATCGTCACGAGGTCAGAGGCATCGAGAGTGTGGACATTTTTCTTCCCAAGGATTCGCACGAAGTCCTCGATCTCCTCACGATAGACATGGAAGAGACGGACGAGCATCTCAGCGGATTTATACATATCGAAGCGCTTTCTGAGATCAGGATTCTGCGTCGCGATCCCGACAGGACAGGTTCACTTATGGCATACTCGATACTGCTGACATCCGATCCCGATCATAGCGACCGTCGAGACAGCGACCGCATCAGCTCCCATGGCAAGTGCCTTGGTGATGTCAGCACTGGTGCGGAATCCTCCCGTGATACAGAGGGATATATCTCGACCAATCCCTTGCTCATCGAGGAACTTCCGAGCGCGATAGACAGCGTAGGGTGCTGGGATACAGACATTGTCCTTCACATGGGTCGGAGCTGCACCCGTTGCTCCTCCGCGACAGTCGATCGTGATGAAGTCAGGCTGACAGAATATGGCAACTTCGAGATCTGCCTCGATATGCGAAGCGACGATCTTGATCCCGATGGGCTTCCCTCCTGAGAGTTCACGGAGATAGATGACTCGATCTCGAAGCTCTTCCTTGGTATGGATGTCGGTATGATTCGCTGGAGAGATGACATCCTTCCATGGCTCGACAGAGCGGACTTTCGCGATCTCTTCGGTCACTTTCGGTCACATGAGGTGTCCACCGAGTCCTGCCTTTGCTGCTTGTCCTATCTTTATCTCGATTGCATGAGCTTTCCGCATATTCTCTTCCGTCGCACCGAATCGACCAGTCGAATATTCGAAGACATAGGTTCCAGCGTTCTCATACTCTTCCTCGAGGAGTCCCCCTTCTCCACTGCAGATCATTGTTCCGACGGCTTTGGATCATTTCGCGAGCGCGATTTTCGCTTCACGAGAGAGCGCACCAAAAGACATATGTGAGACGTAGAAAGGAAGCTTCAGGGTAATTGGTTGTTTTGCTTTCGGACCAATCACCGTCGTGAGATCGACCTCGACTTCATGCTTGTCATAGACGCGTGTGGCGAGTTGTCCCGGGAGAAAAAATATATCTTCCCAGAGATTTCGATAGTTTTTCTTCGTTCCCATTGCTGATATCTCCTCCTTCCCGGTCACAGCCTTCTCGAATATCGATCGAAAATCAGGCTCAAGAGCATTTTCTCCTGTTCGCTCATAGGCTCTGAGATACGATCGTCCATCATCTTCAATCGGAACCTCTTTCTGGGTATTTGTCGTTTCTGGGGTTGTGCTTGCGATAGCCGAACCTTTTCGGATAATCTTCGTGAAGCCCTCTTTCCCGACTCCACAGACTGGACACTTCCAACTCTCGGGGATATCTTCCCATCGAGTTCCAGCGGGGATACCACCGTCCGTATCACCGAGATTCTCATCGTAGATATAGCCACAGATGTTGCATTGGTACGAAACGAGTTCAGTCATAGGAGTGATGGATGAGGAAATATTTTTTTGTCGTTTCCTCTGCCATACAGAGAATCTGAGAGCAAATATCACAACACCGATAATCAGGGTGGAATAATCAATCTTCGGATAGCGGATGAAGGCGATATGGAAACAGGCAAGATAGAACATAGCATGTATTCCCTGTTGGATCGTCTTCCAATATTTTCCGAAGAGTCGGACAGAGAAATTATTCGACGTGATAAGGAGGATCGTAGAGAACGCCGCGGCAAGGATACCATAGAGGAGGAAGTTCTCCCACATGAAGAGTGAGTCGAGAGCGAATCCACTCCCATCGAGATAGAAATATCCAAATCCATGACTCACAGCTGCCATACCGACCATGATCCCGATCGCTCGACGCATGGCGACGATCTTTCTGAAGAGGAGTATCACAGGAAAAATATCTGCAATCGGTCGGATGACCATGATGAGGAGGAGTCCAGCCCACGCGATTGATCAGAAGACCGTGAAGTCTTTCTCCGACATGAAGAATATAGTAAAAGGAAAAAGAAAACTCCCATACGTGAGTACGAGAGGAATCAACTGGAGGAGTCGATCTATTTTGGGATTTTTGGTGAACGAATTCGTCAGTTCGATGATACGGGCGAAGGTCATATGATAAGAGAATTTGGATATAGTTCTAAAGATCGATTATAGGGATAAACGCACTAAAATAAAGCTTTTTTCATTTTGAGAATGAAGTTTAATTTTTTTGAAATCGAAAGATTTCTCTCTTCTCGACTTTCTCTTGCAAAAATGAAAGTATTCATCTATAATGAGAACTATTCTCATAAGTATTTGACTTCATAGCAAAAAAATTAGATCCTCCTATTTCCTACTTCCTACTTCCCACTTCCCACTTCCTACTTCCTACATTCTCTTATGACTAATCCATTCGAATCAGCTCGCACTCAGATGTGTACTGCCTACCAGTTTCTCGCTCCAGAATATACTCATGAATTCGAAATCCTCCTCTCCCCTGATCGTGTGATCGAGGTGAATATTCCTGTCGTCATGGATGATGGATCGACGCGAGTATTCACTGGCTATCGCAGCCAGCATAATGATGCTCGATGACCATACAAGTGAGGTATCCGCTACCACCAAGATGTGACTCGGGATGAAGTCATGGCACTCTCTACCTGGATGAGTATCAAGACTGCAACCCTCGATCTTCCCCTCGGTGGAGGAAAATGAGGCATCATCGTTGATCCGAAGACCCTCTCGAAGCGTGAGCTCGAAGCACTTTCTCGAGGCTGGGTACAGAAGCTCTATAAGTATCTCTGACCTCTCGATGATGTGCCAGCACCAGATGTGAATACGAATAGTGAGATCATGTCCTGGATGGTGGATGAATACTCGAAACTCGTCGGTCACTGGACTCCTGGGACCTTCACTGGCAAGCCTCTCTCGATCGGTGGATCTCTCGGTCGTGATACTGCCACTGCTCAGGGTGGACTCTATGTCCTCGAGGCCTATCTTGCCTCATCCCATCCTTCTCCTGAAGGAGATGGATTTTCAAGAAATAACTCTCCCCTCTCTGGAGCAGAGGGGATCAAGGAGTGAGGTCTTCAAGGAAAAAAAATCGTCATCCAATGAGCAGGAAATGCTGGTCTCAATATGATCGAACTCATTTCGAAAACTGGTGCAATTCTCATCGCAACATCAGATTCAAAATGAGCAATCTATGATCCAAATGGTCTCGATATAGAACAAATAATTACTCTCAAGCAAGATAAAAAACCTCTCAGTGAATATAGATTTCAGTCTCCCCTCTCTGGAGGAGAGGGGGCAGGGGTGAGGTCAAATGCTGCACTCCTCGAACTCGAGTGTGACATCCTCATTCCTGCAGCCCTCGAAAACCAGATCACGGGTGAGAATGCTCCTCGTATCAAAGCTCGACTGATCATGGAACTCGCGAACTGACCGATCACTCCTGATGCGGATGTAGCGCTGTTCAGTAAATGAATTGCCGTGATTCCTGATATCCTTGCGAATGCAGGAGGCGTGACCGTGTCCTACTTCGAACAGGTTCAGAACTCGATGAACTACTCTTGGTCACGTGAGGAAGTCCAGGAAAAACTCAAACTCAAGATGGAAACTGCGCTTCATGGGGTCCTCGAGAGCGCCGAGAAACACGGGGTAATGCTCAGAACTGGAGCCTACGTAGTAGCCATGAAGCGAATCCTCGAAGCAATCAAGGTACGATGAATCTAGTTTCTTGATAACTTAATCTCTCTCCTCCGAGAGATTTTTTGGATTCTCGCTAATTCTCTCTATACTCCTCGTATGATACGGATTGCAATCATCTGAGCAGGAGCTGCAGGACTCATGGCAGCGGCGACAATTCTCGAATCAGAGAGAGTCGACTTCCATATTCATCTTTTCGAGAAAAATGTCTCACCTGGTAAAAAGGTCATCATTTCTGGTGGTGGTCGGTGCAATGTGACGACGAGTATCGAGGATAAGAAAATCCTTGCCATGAAATATACTCGAGGATGGGAATTCATACGGAAATCGATGGGGAAATTCTCTCCCCGAAAGTGTCGAGAATGGTTCGAATCGCACGGTGTACCACTCAAGATTCAGGACGATCTGAGAGTATTCCCTGTTTCGGATGATGGTCGGGATATTGTCGGAGTATTCGAGGATATTTTCACAAAGAATCGTGATAGGATAACACTTCACTATGGAGAAGGGGTTACTTCTGTCATTGCGAGGTACGAAGCAATCCAGGAACGAGATTCAAATTCTCCGTGATTGACTGGATTGCCACGTCATCATTCACAAAATCAGAATGATTCCTCGCAATGACAAAATCGATTTCTCATCACTACACCAAAATGAACATACGAATCCGATATTCTCATCATCACAACAGGATGAAATGCGTATAGTCATACGGGTTCAACGGGCGATGGATATGCATTTGCTCGCGCACTTGGACATACTATCACTCCACTCTGACCATCACTTTCGAGCTTTCTCACGGAAGAAAAATGGCTCCATGAACTGTCATGACTTGCTTTTGAGGATGCGAAGGTATTTTTGTATGGTCATTGCGAGGAAAAAGGTGAATCCGAATGAAATAAGGGGAGAAATCCCCCTGGGGGGCGAAGCAATCCAGAAAAAAAGAAACATGGATTGCCACATTCCGCTCTACTTTATTCGCAATGCCAGAATCAAGAAATCGCTTGACCCCTCCTTCTCACTCATTTCGGTATCTCCTGACCACTCACCTTCATGGCATCTTCGCATTTGGCGTTTGAGAAGATCGAGAAATGAAGTCATAAAATTATCCACTTCTCTCCCCTATCTTCTATGGGATTAGTAGAATGGGAAGGTTTTCTGAAGGATCAATTCCAGAGTCACCCGAAGAAACTCATTGTGAGTATACTCTCAGAGAAACTCCCGCGGAGATTTTCTGAAGCTTTCGTGAAGGAGTATTTCCCTCATATAGAAGCGACTTTCGCAGGATCGATCGCTCGCGTTGATCGTGAGAAGATTTCGAAGCTTCTCGGAGAATGAATCCCTCTCACCCTCCTCGATCGTCGTCCAGGAGATGAGTTCGTCACTGCCTGATGAGTCAATACCGATGAACTCGATCCTGAGACGATGGAATCTCGAAAATACAAGAACCTCTACTTCGCAGGAGAGGTTCTGAATGTGGATGGATATACGGGAGGATTTTCTCTGCAGATATGTTGGGCGAGTGGATATGTGGTTGGGAAATCTATTAATAATAATTCTACTAAATATGAATAAATACATCTTCATTCTTTTATTATGCACAATATCATCTTGCTGATCCTATAGCTGAGAAAATACTTTCTATACAACAGAAAAATCACACGTAGTATTTCTTTGAGAAAATATTCTTAACGGGTCATTATATGATATTCAGATATCTTGTGAGGATTCAAATATATATGAAATTGATACGGCTCTAAAGTATCTCAATGAAGATCAGACAGTTCAGATTACTTTACTAAGAAGTTGTTTTTATAAAAAAATCGATTCTTGACTCCTAAAAATTATTACAGAAAGGAATTTTAAATATGTTAACTGGCTTTCGTTCGGGCTGGCAAGCTCAGATGATTCTCAAAAGAGTACATATGAATATAGTGTAGCAGAAACTCAACAGATAGGAAATGCTCATTGGAAAACTGTTGTACTTTATTGAATGAAGCCAGAACAGTATAAGCAAATTAGAAATATAAAAAATCCATACAGACTCTGATTTGAGCCAACTTGAAACTCACAGTACTATACTCTGGAGGAGCAGAAAAAATGTGATGCATTATGGGGAAGTCAAAAAGATTTCTGAGATGATAGCCAATTCAGAGTTCATTCTGATATGGTTCTGCAATGTTACAGAGATCTTCCAGCACTAAATCATCTCTAGAGCTAATGTAAGCCTAAAACTCCTCACTGTACACTCGTTCGAACCCTCTTTTTGCGAGTTTTTCCTTCGCTTCTGTGACCATCTTCGGATTCCCACAGAGATACCATTCTATATCAAAAACCGCTTCAATATCATCTATATCGACTCTTCATGTTTCGAATCCTGCTACCGTCTCACGAGTCACATGAATATGGAGATCGACATTGGGAAGAGTTCGAAGCTGTTCAATATAGAAGAGTTCAGCCTCAGTGGAGACGGAAAAATAGAGAGAAATTTTTGGATGATTCTTTTTCTCTTTTCATGTACCTACCAGTGAATGAATCATATGATATATCGGTGCGAGTCCTGTTCCCGTGGCGATGAATACTTTCGGAGAGAGGGTATCTCGAAGGAGGAAGCTCCCGAAGACTCACCTGATACGAATATTTGTCCCTATTCACACGGATCGAAGAAAATCTGATCCACGACTCTGTTCTGAGAGTTTGATCGTGAAAGCGTAGCGATGTCCTGACAGCTCAACTATAGAGTACTGTCTTGTGAATTCTCAGAGAGCGTCCTTCCAGAGAAATACCATAAACTGTCCTGGTTGACTTTGGAGTTCTTCCATCGTCTCGATGACGAGTTCAATAGTTGTCGGATTGAGGAGATTCTTCTCCACGATAGTCGCATTCATCTGTGTTCATCTATCCGTATTTTCCTGATACGGAATGAAGTCAGATTTTCTCAGACCACACTCAGGACATATCCATGATTCAGGAATATCGCTAAATTCTGTACCAGGCTGGATCCCGCTATCTTCATCTCAGAGTTCAGGATCATAGATGTATCCACACGGGACACAGAGCCATTTTTGTCATATCGGATATGCGATATCTGATCAACTGAATAACTTGATTCCCTTCCATTCAAGAGTTTTTCCAAGAAAATATACTATAATAATAGAGAATTGTATGAGAATATCAGTATTTGTATACCATACAGTTTGTGGGTTTTTGTACCAAGAGATCAGGACAATATGTAATATCACAAATATTACTATCCCATATGCGAGCCTATGCAAACGCTTCCAATTCTTTCAAAGTTTTTGTATTGCCCATCTGTTTGAAGTAAGAAGAAGAGGCATCGTCATCATAAGAGCAATAAATCATACTCAGAAGTACATTACTTGACCATCTTGCCACCAGAATGATGTATCAACTAGAAGGATGGGTTTGGAATTATATATCCTCATCCATGCACAAATGCAAGTGATCCCATTAGTATACCGAGTTCTTTACGAAGAGGCATTATAGCAGTAGCTATTTGTAGTCAAAATACCCGAGAAAGTATCGGAAGAAATAAGATGATAAGTAAAATATTTCTCGCTTGTTCCCCCATTGCTTTTACCAAATCTGGAAAAATTATAATAGGAAGCGAACAGAAGGAGATAAATATGAGAAAATATCCGATATATTTCTTATATTGTTTGATGAGATTTTCGATGGGTGAGAGGAGGTGATTGATATATGTGAGCATACTTTGATAGATTATTGAATATATTTTGCTTTATTCGCATTGTGTTCTGCAAGCGTTTTCGCGTAGTGAATAGCTCCATTCAAGTCATGAAGATAATAATAGTATGGAGAAGACTCAGTATGAAGAACAGCATTCCATGTTCACTCTGAAATACTTGCTATCGGTGTCGGGGGAAATCCTTGCTTATTTCGAGTGTTATAGGGATGCTTCTCAGCTATGACTGACCCAATAAATGATGGAGTGCATTGTTTCTGAGTTTTTGCATAGCCAAAGCAGACAGTAGCATCGGCCCCCATCGGTATCCGTTCAAGGACACGCTTCATAAGTATTCCTGCAACCACTGTTTGTTCACTGAGACTTCATTCTTCTCGTTCGACGATCGAAGCGAGGATGAGTTCTTGATAGGGAGTGAGCTTACTCGATATCGATCATGACTGAGTATAGGTCGGTCAGATTCTCTTCTGCCATTCATCGAGGAGTTTTCGAGCGACCGTATCGGCATTCGCAGTTTTTGGGATACGATAGGTATCTGGATAGAGAAAGCCTTCCATACTCGTCACTCAATGGAGGAAAGTATATTCACTCTGATACTTCCCGAAGCCATCTCGAAGTGCCATGAGAAAATCTCCAGGATTTTCGATAATATCCTTCCGATAGAGATAGTCATCGATATCATAGCTATTCCATCCAGGGAGGATCGTGATGGTGAGATCCGTGAAGACAGGCTTCACGAGAATTGTCCGAAATACTTCATCGAGTTCGAGGGTTGAGTCGACCTTGTACCCACCAGCCTGAAGATTCTCGATCTTCGGTGCGAAATACTTTACCCAGAGCTTGTATTTCCAATCAGGAATTTTGAGTTTGAGACTTGCAGGAAGCGTATTGACCGTTGCTCACTTATCGAGGGTATACGTTCCGATCGGCACGAGAGTTGATCCAACGGATGCAATACTCGAATAGAGAAAGTATACCATCAGGCAAATAATTCCAAGTATCCACAAAATGAGAGCTCGATTCGAACCTTTTCGTTTCTCTCTCCGTGTTTCTCGAATATGTCGTTCAGTGAAAGCCATGCAAGATGATTAATGAACAGATCCTGTAGCCACAGCTCCTGTCGAGAAGACGCTCAATTTCCGAAGGTCATCCTTTGCCTTCTCTACAGCTGAATAGGCGTTTTGTACTGAATCAGCGGCACTTTTTACTTGTTCTGTCTTAGTAGTGAGCGTATTCTGAATATTTTTTGCGGTAGAATTCACCTCTTCAATCGAGGATGAAGCCTTGGATCGGAACTGATCATAGAGCGATGCGGATCATGACTCACTTTCGATTGATGTTTTGAAGGAACGTATTTTCGTATTGAGAACCTTGTTCCCATATTGATCAGCAAAATCAGGAGCAAGGAAAATGACAAGGAGCGCAATGACACCGAGGAGAATGATGAACGAGAGAAGGCGAGCAAACATGATATTATTTGAGAAGATCTTCGACGGACTGAATATGAGTGAGTTCATCACGAAGGGCGGTGATATCTTCATCCTTGATACTCTGCTCATTGATCGAGCCATTTTGGACAAGTTTTTTGAGGATATTTTTCCCTTCCTCAGTCTTCAGCATCTCACTGGCAATATTCGCTACCTCAGCATGAATATGAGCATGTGACTGACAATGTGAGCAAGTGATATCGAGATTGATCATATGTTCACCGATTCCAGAGATACGGACAGATCCTTCGTCGACCTTCTGTTGGCATCACTGACAGATATACTGTTGGATGGTCGTCTCGATGATGTTTTTGATAAATATATAGAGCATAGTGTAATTCTTAATTCATCGGAATGATACTCTATTTTGACGGAATTTCAAAGTATTTTTGTATCCTCTCACTTGACTTTTCTCTTCCAAGAATATAGGCGAGCTCGAATGATCCGGGTGAGAATTCTTCCCCCGAGAGGGCAACTCTGAGTGGCCAGAGTATCTGTCCATTCTTCTTCCCTGCTGTAGCGATTGCCTCAAGTATAGGTGCCTTCAGTGCCTCGAGGGAACTGTAGTTACCTGATTCGATGTATGGAAGAACAAATTGTAATGCCTCTATCGCATCGGATTCGGTTTCGATCTTCATCTTGGGGTTGATCAAGAGATCCTTCCTCATACTCGTCGTGCCATAGAGAAATCTCGTGAGTTCGATGTATTCATTGAACCGCTTCATACGGGGTTGGAGCTCATGGAGAATTTTCGTATTCAAGTCATATGTTTGCCCTGAGAAAACATCAGTATAGAAATCAGGCTCATATTTCTCGAGGTATTCTGCGAGTCGCTCATGGAGGGCTCAGAGTTCCATACGCTTGATATATTCCCCATTCATCCAGTCAAGTTTGATAGGATCGAGAAGGGCTCATGATTTATGAATATCTTTGATCTGGAAGAATCCAATCATTTCATCCATACTCATAATCTCTTGGTCACGCTTGGGATGCCATCCAAGGAGAGCAATGAAGTTCAGAAGTGCCTCTACGAGGTATCATTTACTCAGGTATTCTGACACGGCTGTATCGCCTGTTCGCTTCGAGAGTTTCTTTCCATCATTTCCAAGGATATTCGGAAGGTGTGCATATTCAGGAAGCGTGATGCCGAGTCCACGAGCGGTGAGTACCTGAATCGGTATAGAGCTGATCCACTCTTCGCCACGCATGACATGGGTCACCTCCATCATATCATCATCGATCACGACGGCTCCATGATACGTCGGGAATATGCCATCCGACTTGAGAAGTACTGCATCATCGACCTCTCATGTTTTGAATTCGATACGACCGCGAATAATGTCGTTGAACACGATTGTCTCACCTTTTGGTACCTTGAGCCGGATTGTATGATTCTCTCCATTTGCGATGCGTTCACGAGCTTCTTCAAGGGGAATATGACGACAGTGACTATCATATCCGGGTGGGAGCTTCAATTCCTCTTGTTCTTGTCTGAGTGCCGAGAGTCGCTCAGTGCTACAGAAACAATAATATGCAGTTCCCGCTTCACACATCGCATGCAGCCGAGGCGCATAGAGATCGATCCGTTCACTTTGGATATAGGGTCACATTCCTCCATCATGATGTGGACCTTCATCCGGCATGATTCCCACGATCTTGTGGGTGTCGAGAATAATATCGATAGCGCCTTCGACGATACGGCTCCGATCAGTATCTTCTATACGGAGGATATATTGTCCTTGATTGTGTCGAGCCCAGAGATACGCGTAGAGTGCTGTGCGGAGTCATCCGATATGGAGATATCCTGTCGGTGATGGAGCGAATCGGGTACGAACGGTCATAGAAAGTAGGTAAAAGCAGATAGGAGATAGAGTATAGAAAATGGCAAAAAAAGCAACAGAAAGGCATCACAAGTACCATCATCACGAAGAATTCACGTGAAAATGTTTGCAACAAGAGGGAAAGTCTATAGACTCAATGAACAACTAACAACTACAGTGCTCCTCACCTACCGTATTCCGCTCATCACAGGAAGTATCCTCGCCCTCACGGTGTTCGTGAATATTTTTGCATTCCAGATATTTTCTGAAGAGCATTTTGCAGAGTATATCTCCTCCGTCGAGACGGGTGTGATGATCACTCCGAATCCCGAACAACTCCAATCATTCATCCACCTCTCGAAGCTCGATAAAAAAACACAACAAGAATATACGGAAGTCATATGAGAACTCTCGAATCTCTCCCGTTCGATCGAGAACATCAGCAAGAATCCTGAACTCTATATGTCCGAGAATGGGAGTGGGTCATCGGGAACGATGCTCAATATTCCCTATCCGAATGCTCTCACGGGAACCATCGACTTCACGAAACTCTT
>JANPGO010000048.1:0-9549 GCA_031423995.1 Candidatus Altimarinota bacterium
TTCCTGTGCTACCGTCTCATTATATCCAAATGGACTCATCGATGCAGGGAAGAATTCTCCCCATTCCATTTGCCCTTCGAAGCCTTGGCGAAGAGGGGTCACCATCATCTTTTCTATAATCCGAGGAACGAGTTCTTCATATTCATCTTTGGTATACTGTTTATTCAGGATACAGTATTGCCTATTGCGGAGTCACGTACAGCCAAAACAATAAGAACATCATGCACAAGTATCACAGTAAAAGAGATTATACACATCAGGCCATACATTCATAGTGAAGCAAAGTAGATGAGCATTGATTCATGTTCCGAGAGAATCGTAGACGAGCGTGGTATTTCCATATCAATAATTTACATCCATACTATCTTTTACATCATCAACAAAATATGAGTACGATACATTTTCGAGTATATCTCCATCAAAAACATATTTAGATTCCTTTGCATTTTGTAGATTCTCTCCAAAACAAGTTACTGTTTTTGTATGATTATTGCTTTTTCTAGGCTGACTCCCGAGAAAGAATTCATATTCATTTCTGAGTTCCTTTTTCGTCATTTTCATATATCGGTTGAGCTCAGTATGATATTCCTCCTCGGTATATTTTCTATTTTTGATGGCATATTTTTGATTGGTAAGATTAACGCACATAAAACAGTGTTCACATCCAATACAATCATCCAAGAATACAGAATCTCGACATTGTCGAATCCTTTGCGAGTATTGGCAATCATAACACTCATAGGTGCTAATACACTCATAGCAGTTTTCACTTTCTTTTATGAGGAGACCATCGACACAGTATTTTGATTGATTTACACGGTTTCAAAAATAGCAATTTTCATCAAAAGAACTTGCAAAAATGAGATAACAATCTTTTATATTATAGGCAAAATTCAGAAAATCACTGTTTTCTTGTTTTGTTACTACGAGAGCTTGCTTAGGTATGGTGCGAAAAAGCTCAAAAAACTGTTCAATAAATGATCGGGTGATATCAACGTCTAAACCATACTTAAGAGGATCCCAGTCATCACTCCAGTAGTAGTCCTGATGATAGACAGTATATGGCTTATCTTGCGAGTAGATAGAAACTATATCTTTCCCAGTTGCATCACACTTTCTCTTGTAGAGTTTTCGTTCATTATGAAAGGCAAGTCTTCGTTGCTGGCGACATTCAGGACAAAGAGTTGGAGGAGGGATAAGGTATCGTAGGCTCCTTTGTAAAGGAGCTGTCTGAGCTTGCGAAGACTGAGGATTTTCTCCTGAAGCCAAATCTCCCGTCTCGTTTCCATTTCATTCCAACGAGCCACCCTCTTTACAAAGAGGGTTTATAGGAAACACAGGACTCACCTTCAGATAGAACCCCATATCTTTATCTGTGATCGGAAAAGGAGTCGAACACTGTCGACACTTTCTCTCTTCTACGAGATGTTCGGAAAGGGGGATGGAGTACAAGAGGAATTAAAAACTAAGAACTAAAAAAACAGGAATAAAATTATTATGAATCGCGCATACTTCCTGGAAGCATGAGGAGAAACGGTAAACATCTATCGTAGTCCAGTTCATAATAGTTCACGCCGAGATTGATGTTCTGATAATATGCACTTCTCTGTTCTTTGTAGTACTGTTCTGAAGATATTTTCCAGAATTCTTTTCCGAGTTTTGTTGTGAGGAACCATTTCTCGAGAAGTCGTGCAGATCGTCCATTTCCATCGGCAAATGGATGAACATGGACGAAGGCTAGATGAATCAGTGAAGCATAATAAAATACCGATTCAGGAGAGAGATTTCGTTCAAGTAATTCTCCTATATCTGTGAAGAGTTCATTCATTTTTTCTTGTACATGCTCCGCTTCTATCGCCAGATAGACGAGTCATCTCTTTCAGAAGACACCAACTCTGTCATTTCTATATGTTCCTTGGAACGAAGGAATAAGAAGTGTTCTCGATGCCAAGGCATGTGTATGGAGTAGCCTTTTTTCATCGAGCGGATTCTCTTGTGCATAGTGATACGCTTCGATGAGATGCTCGATTTCTTCTCGTTCTTTTGGCTTCGAATGGAGACCCTGAAGATTGTGGAATGAATTCAGATCGAGACTATTTCCCTCGATATTGGCCGAAAAAATAGAGGAAGATTCTGTCATATAGGAAAAGTCGAGCGTCTTTGATGAGAGTCGAAATTTCTCAATATCTTCTGCAAAATCCAAAAGATTTTTCTGGTATATTTCGAGGTATTTATCAGTGAGAATTCGCATGAGTCGTATGATAATAATCCTCCTCATTGTACCGAGAAAGCATGAAAATCAAAAGGAATTCTTAGAGAATCGGTTCTGAGAAATCGCTGAGTTTCTCTATGACATCACCTTGTTCTTTTTCTGCTTTTTTCATCGATTCGAGCTTGGTTCGATTGTAGAGTGAGCGAGAAGATTGTCTGATGCGTTCGATTTTTTCTTTCTGTACTCACTCATCCATGACATCGAAAGTTCTCAGTGAGAAGGTATCAGTCGGTATTCCATTCACGAGGAGCTTGATATACGCTTCGCGGGCAGGGAGATTCCCGAGGTCATAGTCGGATACTTGGGGTGCGAGATAGCTCTCGATCTTTGGCGCGTCATCCATCGATACTCGGAAGCTCACGAAGGTTCATACATTTCCGAAGACAGCATTCTGGAGGTGTGCAGGAATCTGTGAGAGGAACTGGTGGGCGACATGGAGTGAGAGTCCATATTTGCGGGCTTCGGAGAGGATCTCTGAGAACGTATCGGTCGCGAAATTCTGGAACTCATCGATATAGAGGTAGAAAGGAATTCGATCTTTCTGCTGGATATCTGCTCGTGTCATCGCCGCCTGATAGAGCTTGGTCACGATCATCGCTCCGAGAAATCCCATGATCTCCTCCTGAAGTTTACCTTTCGGGAGATTCACGATGAGGATTTTTTTCTCATCCATGATCTTGCGGAAGTCGATCTTGTTCTCACTGCCAGAGAAGATATTTTTGATCATATCGATCGAGAGGATTTGCCCCACTTTATTCAGTATGGGCATGATGGCCTCACTATTAAACTGCTGATTCCATCCAGCGAATTCATTCGCCCAGAAGTTACGTACGACATCATCTTGTATGACTTCGATAAGACGATAGCGGAAATCCTTGTCCGTAAGACAGCGGATGATATCGAAGACGGTGGATCCTTTCAAGTCATAGAGCGCCAGCACGATCATACGCAGGACATGTTCGAGCTTCGGATTCCAGTTTGTCCCGAAAAATTTCTTGAAAATATCGATGAATCCCTTCGCACCAATTTGCTTGGATTCACCAGGTTTCAGTGAGAGAGGATTGAATGCAAATGGAAACTCCGTATCCGTCGGATCGAAGAGGACAACATCCTTGATTCGATCTTCTGGTATGCTTGCCATGACTTCATCGACGAGATCTCCATGGGGATCAATTACTGCAAATCCATTTCCATTTCGAGCATCCTCATTCATCAGGTGCGCAAGAAATTTTGATTTTCCTACTCCGGTTTTCCCAATCACATAGAGGTGACGAACACGATCGGGAGGGAGGATCCCGACCGCATTTCTGACCCCTCGATAGTTCGAGATACCAAGTGGAGTGATACTCTGAGTATCTCCTGACATCGGAATCGGGACGTCATTCGGCGCAGGGAGCCGCTTCGAATTGATACGGAGGAGTTTTGGTTCTGTCTTGGGATTGGTTGGAAAATGAAAAATTGCACCAACCTCATCGGGGGTGAGGATATAGGATGGATGATTCTCCTTCAGGACGGAGTAGAGATTCCCTCATTTGGACAGTGTACTCGTCTGAAAGAGGAAATGATTGTAGGGAAAGTGTTTGTAGCGGTCAAAATACTTCGCGAGGAGTTTTGATAAACTGTACCGCTTCGATGGACTTTGCTCGAAGAGACTGATCCCCACCTCGAAGACTTCATGGTGCATCTTGTGTTCGAAATATTCATGTGACTTATGCTTCCAGTCTTTCTCGATTTTTGGATTCCAGAGGTACTTATAGAACTGGAGGATCTTCTTCAGTCGTATGAGTGCAAACCGAATATGTGCACCGATGAAGAATCACCGTTCAGAAGTATGTCTTGGCTTCAGCGCGATATCGAAGTAGACTGTATCCTCAGGATTCACCTGATCGAAGAGACGGAATATTCCGCTCATACTCTCCTCTTCCTTGTTGATCAGAAATGGATAGAATCACTTATTCGCGAGAAATATACGATTCTTCACTATTGGATAATCACTCGAAAAAATCGGTGAGACAACGGGCATGACCTCATACCCTGGGAAGCGCGTATAGATCTCATTCGATACGTATTCGAGCGAATCGTCATCAGATGAGACGATGTAGGAGATTTGCCGCTTGATGAGGACAACACCAATATGGATCGTATGGTGGAGTGAATTCGCGATCACATCGAGAAACGCGATGAAATCTTCCTTCGTACTCGTGGTCGAATGAAAGGGGATGATATGGAGCGATGAGATGGAATGTGCCATAGAGAATTTTCTCGATTATAGAGAAAATCAGAAAAAGCACAAATTCACTTTCTCTTATTGTTTCCGATGTTCTATATTTGCAATCTCATTCTTATAAGTGACTGAACCCCATCTTCATTCGTTCGAGCCAGTGCATCGTCGGAAGAGGAAGTGCATGCTTCATGAGAAAGTCATATTCCATCTGGACGATACGATAGTAGTTTCACTGCTCATCTGTGATGACGACGTTCATGATTTCTGGGTCGATGTACCAATTAGCCTTCTTCTGGAAGGAGGTGTCCGAAGGACGGAGGATTTCTTCATCGGAATTATTGGAAACAGAAAATCCTCAGTCTCGTCGTACCTCCTCGACAGCTCCTTTCATAAAGGAGCCTTCATGAAACCACTGAAACTGATCCAGTTCAGTATTCTTCACGACTCGCATTCCTTCTGGTATATCTGCTCTGATAGGTTTACCTCTCCAGAGATATCATTCAGCTTCTATCTCTTCTTGAGTGAATGAATCATCGATCAGATAGGCAAGTGTATCATTGAAATAGAACGGATTCATCGAAGCTGGGAAGAACTCTCAGAGAGTTCCATCAGACTCCATGGATGCAAATATTTTCTCTGTAAGTAATTCCCATTCTTCTTTGGTGTATTGCTTATTGAGGATGCAGTAGGATTTATTTTTCAGTCATAGACAGCCAAGACAGTGATGGCAGTCGATCAAATATCCAGAATAATAAATAAATGATGATTCAGTGATTTGGATTGAGCAGTATAAGTGGGATGCTCATTTGGGTCAACCCGCCCCCATGACAGCATAAAAATGCTCACTATTCATTCCCACATCGAGTCCATCATAGAAATTTCTTCACCCATTTCCGCCATTTGCAATGAGAATATTTCGGGAATCGTGGATATTTACGAGCCAGCCACCACTCTCTATATTACTTGACTTTATGATATAGTCTCCTTCGACTCTTTCTGAGGCAAAATTTGTTCACTGTTTCGTACGAACATGCTGGTATATTTTTTCGAATGATTTTTTATCATTGAGTATTTCTGCTTTTTTCCTTCGAAATTCTTCCTCAATATACTGGATATTCCCGATCATATACTTCTGATTCTCGAGTCCGTCACAACCTATACACTCATGACAGTTTATGAGATTCGTCGAGAACCATATATCCGATGAGCTCGTGATATATCGACTATAGAATATATTATGAGAAGTATTCACTCAACCACTCATATAGATATTCGAACAATTTGTACAGGCGAGAAAAGAATTATAAACATTATGAATATTATCGTAACAAAGAGCACTATACGCGACATCCTCAGCAGAGAACCCGACGACAAAACTAAGATACGTATTTTTGGCGCCAAATATAGTATCTCCGAAATCAGAATTTTCATTATTCGTAAATCGAAACAAATACTCGAATGGGAAAGTATCATAAAATTCCTGAAGGTTCGTAAAAAAATCTTTTGATTCATCGTATTCATGAAAGTACGAAGAAGCATTTTTATATTTTTCATCGTCGAGGTTTTTTATCCTTCCTGTATCAGGATAGCGAGAAATATGTCCCCCGACTTTATAGAGATTAAAAGCTGACCAGCTTCCGAGTTCTCTCACAAAATCTCGAAATGGAGTTTTTTTGCGTTTTTCTTGGATGAGATTTTGGTAGTAGGATATATTCGACATAAGGAAAATTAAATATTAAACCCCATCTTTATCCGATCGAGCCAATGTGTCGTCGGAAGGGGAAGGGCATACTTCATCAGAAAGTCATATTCCATCTTCACGATACGATAATAGTTTCCTTTCTCGTCCACGATGACCATTTGTAGAATTTCTGGATTGATTCTCCATTCCCCATTTTGGTTAAATTGCTGATATTTAACGAGCTCTGTAGACCTTATTGTAGTCATTTCTTCAGGGATATCTGCATTTATAGGCGCATCCCTCCACACATATCCCGATGATTCCACCTCTTCTTTCGTGAATGAGTTATCAATAAGGTAGGCAAGAGTATCATTGAAGTAATATGGATTGATTTTTCCTGGAAAAAAATCTCAAAGCGTACCTTCTATTTCCATTTGAGAAAATATCTCCTCGACTTTTTTATACCATTCTTCCTTCGAATACTGTTTATTGAGAATGCAGTAACTCTTATTTTTCAGCCCGATACATCCGAGGCAAAAAGAACAATCCCCCATAAACCAAGAATAAAAAATATGTGAAGATCGATCCATATAGATAGAGCAGTAGATATTATCCGTATTTTCACCAGCACCACAGACTCCATAAAAATCGTGTGAATCAATTCCCACATCCACAGAGTCATAAAAATGCGTACATCCATTGCCTCATCAAGAGAAAGCAACATTTCTTCCTTCACTCAAATGATTTGTCCAATAGGCATTTTCTACATTCAGATCTTTTATATTGAAAGTTCATGCGGCATTTTCTGACAGATAACTTATGGGTCTATTCTCTGAAATTGATTTATAAATTTCATCGAACTTGAGCTTGTCTTGTAAGAGCTCATTTTTCTTTATAAAGTACTCTTCTTTGGTATATTGTTTATTCTGAAAGCAGTAACTTTGATTCTGGAGCTCATTGCAGATTATACATTCCTGACAGCCGATGAGATTTGTCGAAAACCAAATATTGGAAGATTGCGTGATGTACTTTGAATAAAAAATATTGTGAGAATTCGTAACTCAAGCGCTAAAGTAGATATTACTCGAGGTACTATTTACGAAGAGACTATTATATATATTGGTCAGCTCTATGTAGCAAAAAGCGCTATACGCAATATTTTCTACTCAGGCACCAGCGACAAAGCTTAGATATCCATTTTTTACTCCGAAAGCGGCATCACAGAAATCTGCATTTTCATTTGACCATGAACCGCTTATGTTTTGCAAAGAGACAGTTTTCAGAAGCGTATGATAGTTTGTGAAAAAATCACTCTTATTATCATAGTCTAAAGCATATTTTTCATTATTTAGAAAATCTTTGTTATCGATATGGGGTGATCTTGCTGTATCAGGGTATTTGCTTATCTGCCCTTTATTTTTGTACATATTGAGCACAAGCCAGCTTGCAATTTCCATCAAAAACTCCCGAAACGGAGTCTTTTTTCTTTTTTCTTGGATGATTTTTTCGTAGTAATGTATTTTTGACATAGTATGATTGAGAGCTTATTTTGAATCAAAACAAAATCAAGATTTTATCCGATCGAGCCAGTGCATGGTCGGAAGGGGAAGTCCATACTTCATAAGGAAATCATATTCCATTTTGATGATGCGGTAGTAGTTTCACTTCTCATCCACGATGACCTTCTCTAGGATAGCAGGATCTATGTACCAATTAGCCTCCTTCTGGAAGGAGGTGTCCGAAGGACGGAGGATTTCTTCCTCGGAATTATTGGAAACAGAAAATCCTCAGTCTTCGCTTTGCTCAGACAGCTCCTTTCAAAAGGAGCCTTCGGTAAACCCCTGAAACCTGTTGAGATCACGACTCCTTACAACTTCGAGTCATTCTGGAATATCGACTTTTATAGGATTTTCCCTCCAGAGGTATCATTCCTTTAGGATTTCTTCTTTAGTGAAAGTGGTGTCAATGATACATGCTGCAGTATCATTGAAATAGTATGGATTCATCGAAGCTGGAAAGAATTCTCCGAGCGTTCCATCAGATTCCATTGAGGCAAATATCTTCTCAATGAGCCTTTCCCAATCTTCTTTCGAGTACTGTTTATTGAGGATGCAATAGGACTTATTTTTGAGCCCGATACATCCAATACAGAAAGAACAATTGTCGACATAGGAACAGTAGTAGAGATTGGATCCGACGACGAAGTCTGAACAATAGACATGATTCCCTCATCCAGAATTTATCACATTGTATCCATGGTCGAAAAATGGTGAACCCGCAGAGATGATATTGTACATATGCTCATTTCACCCCGCAGATCCGACGAGGACGAGATTTTTTCCATGCGTGATATTGTAGGAGTAGTATCAGTCTTGGACATTTCTCGAGTTCGTGATATAGACTCCAGTCGTATCGGTACTGACGAGATTTTCTCCATCTTTCGGAAGTGACTCATAGTATTTCTCGAATCATTTCTGATCACGGAGCATTTTCACCTTCACTGCTTCATATTGCTCCTTCGTATATTGTTTATTCTTGATACAGTAGGCTGCATTCGTCAGATGATCACAGAATATACAGTCATGACAGCCCACGAGATTCGTCGAGAACCATATGTTGCTACTCTCAAGGATGAATCGAGAATAGAAAACAAAGTTCGAACGCACGATACAGTTTGATTGATATATATTTTCACAGTCATTCCAGACCATCACACTGTTGAATACATTTCGGCAATTTTCCTTCACTTCGAATGAGTAGAGGACGTTTTCCACATCATAGAGCCCGATATCGAGATAGCAATTATGCGTTCACCATCATGAGGAGTCAGTATATTCTGAGTTTTCTACTATTGGGAATTGTCTCAGTGCAGAGAATGGTACTGTAGCAAAAAGTGACTGATAATTCTCAAAAAATGATCGAGTAGCATCATAGTCTACTCCATATTCCGTGAGTTCTGTCGAGACTTTCGAGAACTCTTTCGGTGAGACAATATGTGGAGAGCGGGGTGTCTCAGGAAATACAGTAATCGTTCCATCTCGTTTATAGAAATTTACTGGATACCATCAAGCAATACGCTTTATAAAGTCTCGAAAAGAGGTGTTTTTTACTTTTTCTTGGATGAGATTTTGGTAGTGTTCAAGTTGTGACATGTGAGAAATATAGATAGTTATGAATACACTTTCGAGATTTACCTCACCACCTCCCTCTCATAACACACCTCACAGTACTCTCTCTCTGGTCTCTCTGGAGAGTATGTAGTAATCATCTTCTTTCGTAAGCCTCCTTTTGAAAGGAGGTGTCAATCACCTGTTTCTGTGGTCATTGACGGAGGATTTCCTCTCTCAGTACCAGAATTTCCCTGTATCTTTT
>JANPGO010000049.1:0-4277 GCA_031423995.1 Candidatus Altimarinota bacterium
TTCCTGTGCTACCGTCTCATTATATCCAAATGGACTCATCGATGCAGGGAAGAATTCTCCCCATTCCATTTGCCCTTCGAAGCCTTGGCGAAGAGGGGTCACCATCATCTTTTCTATAATCCGAGGAACGAGTTCTTCATACTGTTCTTTGGTGTATTGCTTATTCAAGATGCAGTAAGATTTTCTATCGAGTCCAATCGAAAGGAAACAGTGCGTCGTATTATCACACTCATTCTGATACATACCATACTGTGTTCACCAACATCGAACACAAAATATATTATTTGAGCTTTCGAGCGCGGTATTGATTGACTCATAGATATAGGATCCATTCGCCCCGACGGCATCTCCATCCATGACTGAGAGAGCATCCAGACCGGCATTACACATATACTTTGCATTCTCAGCATTTTCGAAGATATAGAAGGACGAATGGCAGTTTTTCCCATTTCGGATATAGTCCCCACTACAATCTTCACTCTGGAGGATATGAGATCCTCGATGTATTCCTTTCCGGAAAAATGCTCATACGACCCTATCTCTTTCTGATTTAGTAGGGTATTTTCTCATAAATTCTTTTACCTTTTCTCCGTATTCTGGCTCAGGATATGCAGTATTGAAAAAGTGAAATTCCTGATTTCTCAGATTCTGACAAGCGAAAGAATTACGACATCCGATACAGTCCTTCAGATAGCTACTCTCTCGACAATCCTCACAATTCACTGAGAATGAAAGCGCATGACAATCCATACAATCAAGACAATCATAGCACTGATGTGACCGATCACAAAACGAACAATCGACACAGTAATCCGCATAATGAAGCCAATATCCATAGAGACAATCCTCATCGAAGCTACTCTCGAAGAGCATGTAGGTATTTTTATTATCCGTACAAGTCTGAGTATATTCACTATTCTCACTATTCGTATTGAACAGTGATGGTCTAGGTACGACTCGTAAAAGGTCAGAGAATTGTTCGAACGCAGACCGAGAAAAATCAAATTCCCTTCCATACTCTATCGGATCCCAGTCATCACTCCACCAATATTCCTGTTCATACACAGTAAAAGGAGAAATAGGGGAGTAAACCGAGATGATATCCTTTCCTGTCGCATCACACTTTCTCTTATAAAGCTTTCTTTCATTCCGAAAACTTAATCTTCTCTGTTGCCGACAGTCAGGGCAGAGCGTTGGAGGAGGGATGAGAAAAACTCCCTTTTGAAAGGGAGTACCCGCGATAGTGGGGGAGGGATTTCCTGCTTCTGTTTCCAGTATCTTTATTTTTCACTCAGCAATGAGTAATTTAGTACTTTCAGAAACAGGAAAATCCTCCGCTTCGTTCCTCGTCACCTCCTTCCCGAAGGAGGCTATGGACAACACTGGACTTATTTTCTCATAGAACTCCATATCCTTATCGGTGATTGGGAATTCTACAGAACATTGTCTACATTTCTTCATTTCTAAGAGATGTTCACTGGGCGGGATGGGATACATAGGATTAATAGTTGAGGTATATTTTTGTCCGTTCTCGATAGCGTTCATCTGGATGTTTCCGAGGTATAGGGAGATGGTGCTTTCTATAGAATTCGAGCTCTGCTCTCACGATCCGAAATGGCTTCTTCGTCACTTCACACTCGACTGCCCAATTGAGTATATCATCAGGAATCTTGGAAATATCATCTGGAAGCTTCGATGCTGGGATGATTTTCTCAACTTTTGGAAACTGTGCCTCATAGTCAGACCAAGTGAATCATTGTTTCAGAGCTTCTTCTTTTGTGAGAGGATATTTATCCATAGTCATCGTCTGATTGTATCAGATATGTCCATATTTTGGTGGGAAAAACTCTCCCCATTCTTCTGTTTTTCACATATGCTCTATGATCTTCGGAACGAGTGCTTCATATTCTTCTTTGGTATACTTCTTATTCAGAATGCTGTATTCTGCATTTCTGAGTCCAATACATCAGAAACAATTCTTTACATTCCCGACGCAGAACGCAGAATAGTAGAGCTCTGATACATGTTCCCAAGAGTAGATAGTGAAATAGCTCGAATTACAGGCCTCACCAACAACGATAGATTCATATGATCGATCGAGTCTATCTCCCCAGAGATCAACATCCATCACGAGTCGTGTATCACTGATTCTCGAGGAATAACGAATATCTTCGCTTCGATTTATGATGTTCGCATGGGAGACATTTTTGGAATCGAATACCTGAGAAGCATCATATACATTGTCTGATCGCATAACTTTTGATGTATGGACACTATAGCCACTTTTCTCTACAAAACTCTCGTATTCTGTTCGTTGTTTCACAATCGGAAGTGAGAGGAGTTCATGGAGTCGTGTACCATATTCTTCTTCCGAGTAGGGAATATTGTAGATATGATACTGTTGATTCTTCAAGTCGACACATCCATAGCAGTTCTGGCATCCATAACAATCCCTGAGAAAATAGGAATTCCTACAAGCATTCACATCATAGGAAAAGTGGGTCGCATAACAGTCTCGTGCATCGAGGAGCTCATAGGATTCTTCACAGTTCACCATACTGAGTCAGTCCACGATTCGACTACAATTCCATATATCGGTACTGTAGAGACAATCTTCACAGTCACTCCCATTGAAACAGAGATAACAGTTTTTCAGATTACTACAATTATCTGAATATTCAGAATTTTCGAGTCACTTTCCGACAGATTTTCCGGGCATGGGTACAACTTTCTTGAGCTCTCACCACTGCTCGAAAAATCATCTCGAAAAATCAAAATCTCTTCCATACTGATGTGCATCCCACCGATCACTGTACCAATAATCACTCTCATAGACCGGACATGGTGCATCGGGAGAAAAGAGGGAAATAATATCCTTTCCTGTGGCATCACATTTGCGTTTGTAGATATTTTTCTCATTTCTCCAGGCATATCGTCGGATCTTTCGACATTTCGGACAGTGAGTCGGAAAGGGGAGATCGAATCTCTGTCCAGCAATCATCGGTGCGAGTCGAGTGAGGAAATCTGCATCCATATCGGTGATAGCGAATTGCTCACTGCAGTGAGTGCACGTTCTGGTCTCTATGATACGTTCTGTCATACTGGAGAGAAGATAATATCGCTACTGGTTCATGAAAGAGAGTATAGAGAAAAGATGGAGAGTGTCAAAATGGACGAAAAAGAAGTTGGAGAAATAGAATCAGTAGATATAATTTAATGAGCCTAAAAGCTAAAATGGATCAATCATTAAAAAATAAATTACATGAAATTATAGATTCGCTTATAAAACTTTCAAATGGAATAAGTGAATGAATAGTTACAAATAAAGAACTAGATGAAGGATTTTCTTCATCTATCGAGAAGGTTTATCAGGTAATTGAGATTGATTCATTTGAATATAAAAAATTCAAAGCATGGAAAGATTCAAAATATCTGTATATTTCCAGAACAATACCCTGATATGCAACTAGTGATTCAAAGATTATTGATCTAATAACAATTATTCAGTCAATTACTTGAATTAATCATTTAAATAATAAAGAACACTTTTGATTAGATGATGAATACAAATTAAGGAGGTATCTAAGTAAAATCTTTAATAACGCAAAAAATGAAATAATAATTTTGGATAATTACTTCGATACCAATATATTTGATTTTATTGATGAAATTGATGATAAATTAGTAATAAAATTACTTGGACACAAAGACAAAATTAAGTCAGGTTTCAAAAATACCTTTTTAGTATCTAAAAAACCTAATCTATTTTGTAAGATCCATGATACAAATAATCATAGTAGATATATTGTTATAGATCAGAGTAAAATATATACTTTAACGGCATCGATCAATTGAATTTGAAAGAATGATTGTGATGTAATCTTGTCAGAAAATCAAACTATAATTGCTGAAGTTAATCAGTTATGGAATGATGCAGTTAATTTGAATAATTAGTCTATGCCCACCTTCCACGACATCCGTATCAATTCCGCACTTGCCAACTCTCTTTCTCGGGGTGATTTTACTCAATTCATGGATCGTGAGCTCGGGTATACCTGGGATGGAACTCCAGAAGGGAAGATCGCCCTCATAGAATATCTCAAGGAGAAGCAAGAAGCTTGAGACAAGACTCAAAAACAAGACTTCATCAGAGAGATGGAATCGAAGCTTCTCCCGATCCTTGCTGAGATGGAATATACATGAGTCCGATGCGATGGGATAAAACTCCAAAAAATCGGGGAAGATATCCGAGCGGAGATTAAGCGATATGAGATCGA
>JANPGO010000050.1:0-2318 GCA_031423995.1 Candidatus Altimarinota bacterium
CAATATACGAAAAGAGTAGTAAAAGGCAATCAGTTTTTGTGCTTATGCGATACGTTCCTTCAGGAGTTCAGCGAGATCGACTCGGATACTATTGGCAGTATTCTCGAGACCAGCTCCGGGACGAGAAAACTCCGTAGTGAAGCAATCAGTTTCGATGACAATTTTATTATTCGTACCACTGAGTGATCCGAGCGGACTTATTTTCGATACTTCCTGTGGTCCAACATGGATACTTGATTTCTCATCTTCTCTCTTCAGGGAGGCGATATAGAGAAGAGTCATATTTTTCTCTTGAAGTCTCGTCATTCGAGATGAGAAATCTGTATCAAGTGATGCGATCATTGTGAAGAATTCTTTTCCTGAAAATTTCGAAAACTCTTTCGGGATAAAAGGTTCAATCGTGATGTCATCAATCGTGACGTCATACCCAGCAGTTCTCGCAAGGATGAGGATTTTTTTCGCGACATCGAATCCAGAGAGGTCGTCCCATGGATTGGGTTCAGTATACTTCTTGGTATAAGCATCACCAACAATCGAGGAAAATGAGAGTCACTTCTCAAGCTCAGAACAGATATAGGCTAGTGTCCCAGAAAAACATCATTCCAGTGAGTGTATGGTATTCTTGGTATCATATGCGCCGATGAGTTCATTCACGGCTGGACCACCTGCCATGACGGCAGCTCGGTAGGCATATCGGTGGCGATCTCGAGTCAGAAATCGAAATTCTTCCATGCTTGAGAGGGCAACAGGATTTTTGTTCGCTGTGACGATCTTCCCTCATCGGCGAAGCACTTCCTTGTGGAATTCGAGATTTTCGCGAGATCCATCAGCTGTTGTATCGATGAAGACGATATCTTTCTCTTCGAGTCCAAGTGTCTTGAATGACGCAAAAATACTCGCATAGCCATCTCGGATAATCGTTCCCATGCGTTCGATATCATGGCGAATAGCTTTCGTATCTGCCCATGAGAGTCACTGGAGCATCGAGTTCGGGTCAGCGAGGAGGATTCTCTGGCTATTGGCGATGCCGAGAATACGAGTCGGATGGAGATGGTCCGATTCCCAATTATCTGAGTGATGAATTTGCTCGATCAGTTTCCCTCCAACTCCACCTGTCGCCCCGATGATAAAAATATTTTGTGCATGTATATGTCCGTGCCAGTGCATACGTCAATAGAGAAAAAATAAAAGTATTTAGTCAGACTCAATTAATCCCCGATGAAGACAGTTGAGTGCTCGTATTTCATCAGACTTTTTCACGCCGATGATGATCACTTGCGGGTGAATTGGTTGCATGATGAGAGTGATATTGATCTGTTGTTCCTGAAGGATACTTGTGATCCGAGAGAGACTCCCTGGGAAATCGATATTCTCACCACCGATATAGAGATTCGAATGATCTTCGATCGTCAGAGAAGGGGAGAGGCTACTTCCTGTCTCGAATTTCCTGAGATAGGCGAGAAATGCTTCAGAAAAATCTACACGATCAAAGGAAGGGAGTTCTTTCTCGGCTATAGTGATACTGATCTCCGTCTGACTCGTCACGATATTGTCGATGCTGATATTTTTCTCTCGGAAGAAGTGGTATATATACTCAGTATATCCAGGAGTATTGAACTGATAGGATGTGATAGTGAATATATGCAGTGACTTCGACTGGACAAAGAGAAATCCACTTTTTCCAGCCTCTCCAGAGAGCGATACGATGGATCCTACAGGATCAGATTCTGTATATATCTGGAGGATTCCTCATTTCTCGAAGAAATCTATATTTGCTGCGTTTTGGTTCACGAATTGACTACTTGCACCATGTGTTCCGATCATTTCGAGGAGGAGTTTGAGGCTGATATGATCGAGTTTTTTTACCCGCTCCTTTGGGATCCTTCGAGGATCGGCTGAACAGATGGGATAGACCTTTCGTATCGTGAGTGTGAGCTTCCACTCAGGATGAAGACCCTTTAGGTGCTCATAGATCCGCATCGCTGTCGCATCAGAGTACCCACGTCACCAAGATCTGATAATTCCCCCAGGAAGTCCAGCATAGTATCCGGGACTGATGACCGTCGAATGCCCCTCAAAGAGCAAAGGGATGAGTGCATAATCATCCATATTTGCAGGGTCAATACTTCCTGTATCGCTCTCTGGGAAAAGAATACTTCTATAGAGATTTGTAGTGATGATTTCCCCTGCACCGAGGAACGAGATCCCATCTATCATATAATCATTCGTTTCTTCTGGAAGAATCGATGCTCACTGGACGTATGTATCGAGTCGTTCCTGATATGAGTCGAAAAGGTTCTCAAGGAGTACTTCGCGAC
>JANPGO010000051.1:0-11499 GCA_031423995.1 Candidatus Altimarinota bacterium
ACAAGACTTCATCAGAGAGATGGAATCGAAGCTTCTCCCGATCCTTGCTGAGATGGAATATACATGAGTCCGATGCGATGGGATAAAACTCCAAAAAATCGGGGAAGATATCCGAGCGGAGATTAAGCGATATGAGATCGAGATCTATGATGTAGTGGGAGAATTCTTCAATATCAATTCTCCGAAACAGATCCAAGTGATCCTCTTCGAGAAACTCGGCATCAAGCCCCTTCGCAAGAATAAGACGGGTTTCTCTGTAGATACCGAAGTTCTCGAAGAGATCGCGAAAACGCATGATATCGCTCGCCTCATCCTCGAGTATCGTACCCTCGCGAAGCTCGAATCCACATATATCGATGGACTCACAAAAGCGATCAATCCGAAAACAAGACGTATTCATACGACCTATGGGCAGATCGGTGCTTCGACGGGACGCATGAGTTCCAATGATCCGAACCTCCAGAATATCCCGACAGGGAAGGGGTATCCTGATCTGATCAAGTCCTGCTTCATCCCGAGCGGGGGAAATACCTTCATCGTCGCTGACTATTCCCAGATCGAGCTCAGAGTCCTTGCATTCCTCTCACAGGATCAGGGACTCCTTGAAGCATTCGAGAAAAATGAGGACATCCATATGCGAACGGCGAAGTATATCTTTCCTGATCGAACAATCACGGGTGAAGAACGTCGCATAGCGAAGACCGTGAACTTCGGTGTCATCTATGGGATCACTGGATTCGGTCTCTCGAAGACGCTCGGCTGTAGTCCATGGGAAGCGACACAGTATATCGATGCCTTCTATGCTCGCTATCCTCGAGTGCGAGCCTACTATGATGACCTTCTCGCAGATGCACGAGAGACAGGCTATGTCGAGACCTATTTCGGACGTCGGAGAGTGATCCAGGGGATCAATGATGCGAACAAGATGCAACGCTCGATCGCGGAAAGAGAAGCGATGAATATGCCGATCCAGTGAACCGCAGCCGATATGATCAAGCTCGCTATGATCGGTATAGATGCAAATATTCGTGAGAAAAATCTCCGTGGCTCGATGATCCTCCAAGTTCATGATGAACTCGTCTTCGATGTGCCTCATGAAGAAGGGGAAGTATTCCAGTCACTTATCCGAGAAGTGATGGAAGGAGTACTCATCCATGGTCGTCAATATGTGGATCCGAAAGCTGTCACTGGGAGTAAAGATTCTCATATCAATGCGAGTACGTGAGAAATACCAAACACTATGATCTTTCCACTGATTCGGGTCGATATTCACTCAGGGTCTGATTGGGTGAATGCGAAGGGGTAGAAAAAATAGAAAATATGATCGACATTTTTTTTATGCCTGAGAATATAGATATTCCCTTGAATTTCTGATTGATTTGCCTATACTCGGGGTATGTTCGCATTCCCACTCATCAATCTGATATTCCTCATCATCCTCTACAATATCCATAGAAAGATATTTTTTCTCACGGGATTTATCGAGATCGCACTCTATATCGGGTGAGTGAGCTATATCGAGCAGTCATTCAACCGTCCTGAGAATCAGTTTCTCTACTACCTCTCGCTCACTGGACTCGGTCTCATTGTCGTCGTTGCTGCATTTTTCATCGCTATCAGCCTGAATCACAGGCACCTCTATAACGATCATGAATAATTTCGATTCACTTTTTTTCCGCGCATATATTGGATCAGATCAGAAAATAGAACGAGTCTTTCACCGTCATACGTTCGTGATCATCGAGGATATCGTACTCTGGACGTTTTTCTGACTCATTATCCCCGCATTTCTCTATGGGGAAAATGTCTTCTGAATCAGAGCATCCCTCGGAACAGAGCTCTATGCGCATATCTACATACTTCTCATCTACATACTTCTCATGTACAAGGTCTTCGACTGGTATGTCGATGTCTGGATAGCGACGGAGCGGACGATCGTCGATATGAAGTGGAAATGGTTCTCATCCGATCTCCTCTATATTCCCTATGAGAAAGTAGAAGGAGTTGAGATCAGGACTCGATCATGGTGGGCAGCACTGCTCGGCATGTCTGATGTCGTCGTGAAGCTCGCAGGTGGGGATCAATTCACTCTCTATAGTGCCAAGAGTCCCAGCGAGATCATCGCCTTTATTCAGGATGCTGCGAAACACAAGTGACACGCACTTGGTGAAGATGATCGGGAACCATTCGATATCCTCGTCGATACGCTCTCTGATGTCGTGAAGGGTCACCTCGTGACACGTGGGAAGGAATACATCACTCGAGAATATGTCGAGAAGCTCGATGATACACTCACACTCGGGAAACCGATCGATCTGAGAACTGATGAAGAGAAGATCGTGATAGACTCCTGGAAGTCAAAGTACAAGAAAAAGGAAGAACACCCTCCCGATTGACACGATACTCAGGAAGATTCCCATGATCATCATTAGTATCAACCACGTATATATTATCACTAACACTACTCAGTATGAAAAATATAATACTCTTCTTCCTATTTTCCCTTTTTTGAGCTTCTTCTGTCTTCGCGTGAACTATTCCATCAGATGCACAGTATTCAGATGATGGTACCCACTGGTATGTTGTATCGGGGAGTAGCATAGATTCATCATATCAAACACTTATTATCGATGGAGTCGATAAAGCGAAACATAGTTCATTCTATACTCATGTATACCTAGGGAATACGCTCTACAGTACCGCTAATGACTACCCACCAGGTTCATATGATACGATTACCCGGCAATATATTCTTCGGGATTGAATCGTTATCGATTCATGAAGTTCTCTCTGAATAGTACAAGATTCAGCCAACAAAGATAACCCTGTATGATGGTATGTCTATGATGAGGGGACATTTCGTGTGAAGGATATCTCTGGGAAAATCATCCTCGAAGATGCTAATTCTTCATCATACTCCTCCACTCAGTATGTAGCATCAGGAGTATTTCTCACGACAGTATCAAGCAAAAATGAAAAATTCTCTACAAGCTATATCAATGCAACGAAGGTATGGAACCAGTCACTATCCTATATAGGAAAGCAAGGACAAAATCTTTTCTTTTCTGATTATGGGAATGGGCATTATTCTCTGTATCAATACAATATACGCAATAAGAAACTCAAGAAATTTCCAGGGTCTGACACAGGAATCTATGCTATAGTACTCGATAAAAATGGTGATATCTGACGACTAGAATATGTGATACTCGTATGAGAACAATACGCCTTAGCAGATAGAGATGGAAAAATCATCTCCAAAGAGAGATATGATTCGATAGACTCAATAACGGCATATTGAAGCAACTTTTTCAGGAGTATGAAAATAGGAGAGAAGAAATATTTTTCATTTGCTGATAAGGTATACTGACCCTATGATCAGATTGATACATTTTATCCTTCCTTTGGATATAACCCTTCGGATACATCGAGTGTCAGAAGATGGTCAATATTCGTTCAAAAGAACGGAAAAAACTATATAGTCGTGAATGGAAAAGAAGTCCTCATCGGAAATTAACTTCCACTGCCAATATCTCCCCCCTTAATCCCTAACCCTTTATCATCTATGAAAACAGAAATCATCATCCATGCCGCGGACTACAGTGTAGAGCGTGAGAGTATCGAAATCATCGTGAACAGTAACATCACAGGAAAACTCGATAGCTATCTCAAAAAACTCCATATCGGGGAAAATCCTGTCCGAGTCGAACTCACTCTGAAACGTGAGAAAGATGGGAAATCGACTGGAAAACTCATCATCACTGTGAATAAGAAATCATACCGATCTGAGCGTGAGAATTTCGATAATCTTCATGATCTCGTGAATCACCTCTTCGGTCACGTGAAGGATCAGATGGTAGACTAAATTGAGGACATAGTAATTGAATATGAGCAATACTACTGTTCCGTCATTCTGAACGCAGTGATAGCCAGTACACCACTTGTGTGTGAGAATCCAGGTTTTCTGATACTCTGGATCCTTCGTTTTACTCAGGATGACGGGTACAAAGGAATTATATGGATCAAGTAAAATACAAAATAAATTAAGTAAAAATAAGAAAAAAAGTGTCACTCAGAATGACTAACACTGAGGAACATTATCAAGTCGAATACTATAAATACGCTCCTTTCTTATACCTGATACCTGGTTTCTCTTAGTCTTTCTTTTATACTTCATCCTTAGTGCTTAGCGCTCAATAACATGTCCATCTTCTTCTGAATCCTCCTGACATTTCTCGTATTTCTGATCGTTGTCCTCGTACATGAACTTGGGCATTTTGTCACGGCTCGACTGACAGGAATGCGAGTCCTCGAATTTGGATTCGGTATACCACCCAAGATATTTCGGATTTTTCGTGACCAGAAAGGCACTGACTATACATTCAATGCACTTCCGATCGGTGGTTTTGTCCGTATCCAGTGAGAAGATCCAACGAGTCCTGAGGCAGATGAACCGGAGAGTTTCTCGAAGAAATCTTGGTGGGCTCGAGCACTCGTACTTGTCGCATGAGTGACAATGAATTTTCTCCTTGCGATTATTATACTATGGATATTTCTCACCCTCGGGACGAGTCCTATTGCACCAAATATTCTCGTAGATGGAGAATATAATTCTATTCTTCTCCCTTCACCACAGAAAGCAATAGAAAGCGGGTATATCACCATGAGTGGCATTATCCTTGAGCCACTTTCTGGAAGTATCGCAGATCTAGCAGGAATAAAGAGTTTATCTCGAGTTGAGTTCATCAATGGAGTTCATCCAAATACACTGGAAACATTCACCGGTATCCTCGAAAAAAGTGTACAGGTAAATCTCATTCTTTCTTCAAGTGGGAAAGAATATACTGTTACTGTCGAACCAAAAAATGGAAAGATAGGAACCTATATTGGTTATGAGCATATAGATATCAACAAAGAATATATCGTGAAGTATTCACCCTGAATCGCACTTCTTGCATCTGTTCATGAGACCTATGTACTTTCTGTCATGACTATCGATATTCTCGGGAAGACGGTCAAAAATCTCATCCTCCCGAAAACACCTCAAGATCGTGAACTTGCAACCGCTATGGTATCGTGACCGATAGGAATCGGGGCTGGATTCGTGAGCCTTGTCGATATAGGAATGACATGGAAGATGTTCTTCATGATCATCGCCATGCTCTCGATCAATCTCGGAGTGATCAATATCCTCCCATTTCCGGCCCTTGATGGAGGAAGGCTTGTCTCGACGACACTTCGTGCTATTTTTGTCAGAGGAAAGACAGGATGAACATCAGGAAAGATCGAAGGGTACATTCATATGTTTGGGATGATTCTGCTTCTTGCCCTTTCTCTCTTGATTGCTTTTCTTGATATATCGAAGATGTTGTAAACAATTCGGGCAATATTCTTTGCTCAGAAAAACAATTTGAAAACACTTGAATCCTTAGTACAATGCCATTACTGTGACTCCTTTATTGAATCTATCAAGATTTTATTAGATTCATCTCTATACTATAAGAAATAAAGCTCTATTGTCGTTCCAAGGATAAAAAATCTAATTTCCAAGGTCATTGATCAGAAGGCAATAGTTTTAATTCTCTCAAACTTAAAAACTGATAATTTTTTAAACCTCAATACTATGACCTACTTCGCTCTCTTCTGCCTCATATTCGGTTCTATGGTTATCCTCTATCCACAATTTCTCGCGTATCTCATCGGATTTTTCTTTATTTTCTTGGGATTGAATTCCTTATTCCTCTCGATTATGTTGGCACGCAAGAAAAATCCGAATGGGGAAAGAAAATGGGCATTCGGAAGCTATGAGATCATCAAAAAACGATAATGTTTTCCTTCATTCTTTCCTTCATTCTTTTTGTTCTCTTTGCTTTCTTTCCAGTATTTCTCTGGGGATATTGAGTGAGTCTTCTCTCCCATCATGAGTGGAACAGAGTACGGTTTCTCTATGGTATTATTGGTGGTGGATTGGGAGTATTGGTGATTTGGATATTTAAGATGGCTCTCCAGAGCACGCTCATACTTCGAATGAGTGCTCTCACCGGAATCCTCTTACTCATGCTCATCTTTGTATGGATTGCGACTGCACGAGGCTCAACATATGTACGAGTTTTCTTGAGAAAAATATCGCTCTTGCATGCGCTTTTTTTTCTCCTTATTGTCCTCGTTGTTGAAGTATGACTTCAGTATCTTCCACTTCAGGAGACTCTTACTCTTCCGATTCTTGGATCAATGGCTTGATATTTTTTCTCTGCGTCGATCGAAGAATCACTCAAGCATCTCTCAAGTGTCTGACTCACCGCAAAACAATTCAGATTTTCCAGGCGGGATCTCCTCGTCTTTAGCTTCTTCATCGTCCTCGGTTTCTCATTTGTCGAGAATATAGTCTATCTCTATCCGATAGCGTCAGGATCGATAGGGAAGTTTATCTTTGCTGGAGTGAGTCGCTCGTGTTTCTCATTGCTTGCTCATCTCTTCTCAGCAAGTATCTGTGTCATGTTCTGGTGGAAGGCACTCTCCTACAGAATATTCTCACCGAAATACTGCCTCACATTTATCCTTGGCTTCATCCTTGCCTGCATGGCACACGTAGGATTCAATCTTCTCGTAACCGCGAATCTCTACTGGGGGATTATTCTCTATGCGGTAATTGCATATGGAGTATTTACACAGTGGCTGGCGCTTGATGCGTAGCGATCTCAATCCGACGAGTTCCATCTTCCATGATCGAGAGTGAGACGGTCCTGGTTGGGAGAACTGTTGATCCGAGAATCTCAGGCCATTCGATGAGACAAATCGTCTCAGGATCGTCGATGATATCTTCACCGCCGATAAGTGTAAAGTCAACAAGTGATTCAAGTCGGTAGAGGTCAAAATGATAGATCTGTGCTGAGAGTGTATTTCCAACTGTATTTCATGTATAGCGTTGGTAGTAGGTATAGGTTGGACTCCGGACGATGAGATTGGGAATACCGAAGTGACTTCTCAGGAGTTCGCGGATGAATGTGCTTTTTCCAGCACCGAGATCGCCATAGAAAAATATCCGATCTCATGCGTTGAATGGAAAGACAAGATCTTTTATATCGATCTCTCACACATTCTCATAGATGTCAATTCAATCCACTACAGTTTTTTGCATACGGGAAGAGTTTATGATATGCTACTCAGAGTATCCATAATACACGTGTATGCAAGTCAATCACACACCTTCTCCCTCTCTCACGCAAGAGAATCGATTTCCCTGGTACCTCTCTCTCGCACTCTTCACTCTTGTTGCCTGTGGGTCTATCGGAATCGGTATCTATAGCTATATTCTTGATCAAGATATGCTATCAAATCGAGTGAGTATTGCAGATGTTGAGAATAAAATTCAAATGATGAGTACTGATAAAGATATTATTATCACTCGCATCCTCCAATCGAATACCATACGACCCTCACTCGACATCAATGGACTGATTAAAGAATTCCAGCGTGTTGCCGTTGCATCGAATGTCCGCCTCTCAGGATTCAATGTCTCAAATGATACTATCACAACTGCTCTCACAGCCACAGAGTGAGATCCACAAGTCCATCCAGATCCTGCATCGACGATCATCAAAATGATTCGTGAGTATGCGAAGTGACAACAATATTTTGCACTTGATCCTATCAATACAATCTCATGAGATATCAAACAGCGTAGCACAGCAATTACATTCAAAGTCGTCGGAAAAAAATACTAATATAATCCTCTTCTCCTATGCAGAACGAAACCATCCACAGGCAAAATAAAGTACTTGCACCCGTCATCCTCGCTGTCTCTATAATCCTCGCTGTTCTCGTACTGAGACCATTCTATACCGATATGATCGAAAAATCGTCTATTCTCGATCGAACTCAGATCGAACTCGAAGGTAAGACAGCATACCTCGATGGACTCAAGAAGACACAAGCTCTTATCGAATCAGGTTCGACATCGGACCTCAAGAAGAAAGTCGACCAACTCGGAAAAAAATTCGATGTTCCCGACATCATGCAGACGGTGATGCTCAACGATTATACAAAACCAACCCTTTCTACTGATGCTCGGATCGCTATTGGGTGAGTCTCCGTCTCGAAGTGAGGAAAACTTCCAAGTTGACTCTCTGAGGGTACAGTTTCTACCACAGTCACAGGTGGCGATATGTATGATGTGATCGACTATATTACCTATCTCACAACGAGTGCTCCTTATGCCTTTTCGATTGACAGTATTTCACTTCCGATCGACACTGATCCGTCAAAATCATATTCGAATGGTGGAAAGTTCTCTCTCCCACTCTCGCTCAAGATGTATTATTACGAATAGATAACTTATGAATTTTATTTTTACAGGCATCTCAATCAAGGATAGAGCCCTCTTCTATGAGAATGTGGCAAATCTTCTCGAAGGATGAGTGACACTCATCTCTGCACTGAAGTGACTCAGAGATCGTCTTCCTCCTGGAAAACTCCATGAAGGAATCGATCATCTCCTTTTTTTCGTCGAATGAGGTGATGCGATCAATATCGCTATGCGCAAACTTCCGAATTTTTTTCATGATCAGGAAATTGCGATTGTCGAAAGTGGAGAACAGACAGGGATGCTCCAACAAGCATTTCTTGCTATCGCGAAGGATCTCAGAGAACAGGAAGACCTGAAGAATAAGATCATCGGTGCGATGACCTATCCCATCATTATTATGATTTTTCTCCTCATTGCCCTCTCTGTAGTGATGATCTATGTCATTCCTCAGCTCATGCCGATCATCGGACAGATGACCGGGGAACTCCCCTGGACAACACGAAGTCTCATATTTACGAGTAATTTTTTTCGAGATAATTTCCTCTATATATTTCTCTTCATTGTCGCAGGATCACTCTTCTTCCAGGGATACACTCGCAGTGATCATGGGAAGAAATGGTGGGACTTCGAGAAATTGCATCTGCCTCTTGTTGGGAATGTCTACAAGAATTACTTGATTGTTCGTACCATGTCGACATTTTATCTCCTCAACAATTCTGGTATCAGTATCGTGAAAACACTGAGACTCACAGGAGAAAGTGCTGGAAATGTGATTATCACAGAACTTTTTGGTGTAATCGCTGAAGATATATCGCATGGGCAAAAAATCTCTACCTCTATGCGCGATCGAGACCAGACATGATTCTTCTTCGCACCTGATATCCTTCAGATGATCGAAAGTGCTGAGAAAACTTCTACTATCGGCAATGTCGTCCAGAAAATCGCAAACCAGTACAGAAGGGAAGTGGATCTTGCTCTGGCAACAATGGTTAAGTTTATTGAGCCTATTGCACTCCTTCTTGCCTGAGTTTTTGTACTTTGGTTTGCCTTGTCTATTTTTTCTGCTATCATGCAGATTGTCTCTCTCGCTGGAAACTAGCCAAGCATATCATGCGTTCATCGATACTACTCTCCTGACATTCTGGCTTCACATTGATCGAACTCATGATCGTCATGTCGATCATCGTCATCCTCTTCAGTATCACTCTTTTTCCTTATGATTTCTATATGGAGAGGGCTCGCGTCGAGAAGGAGAGTGATATGATCAGTCAGGAATGGATACTCCAGCACAATGCTGTACGAAATGGTCTCCTGTATAGTACTGAGAGTCATGCTCATATTTTTCTGCATTTTGCAACGGGTTCATCTACAATAGAAGTCTATGAATCCACGGGTACGACGAGTCCACAGAGACTCTCTAAAAGCATTATGCTCGATAAAAATATACTGATCCAGTCATTCACTGGTATTGAAATGTGATCCTCCCATGATCTCTGGTATCATATAGTCCCTCCGTATGGAAAAGGATATTTCTCTACTGGATCATCCATTCCTGAGAGTATATTCACAGGGGTTATAATGACATTTGGCTATCCTGATGCATCACTCGAATCTGGCAGGTCGAGAAAAATTCTTCTTCGTCCTTATTATTAGTCATCGTCATGATTGCTCAACTCCATCGTACATCAGGATTTACTCTCATAGAACTCATCGTCGGGATGTTGATTTTTTCGATTGGAATGACAGCAATTCTTGCACTCTTGCATTCGACGATTGATAGCTCGCTCTATTCTCGTCATGAGATCATCGCTGGGAATCTCCTCAGGGAGGAGATCGAACTGGTCAAAAATATCCGCAATCAGAATGTGAGGAATTTTATTCCTTTCGATAGTGTAAAGCTCCAGTGAAGTAATCAGACAACTTTCTCGAGCTGAACGTATATTGTAGAAAACAACTATAGTACCACGGGTGTGACATTGAATGTAGCCAATGGAGTCATTACTGATATGCCAGTAGCTCTCTCTGGCATACTCCTTCCTTCCACTGATGTTGCACGGTTCAATGCAACGAGACTCTATTTTGATAGTCAGGGTCGGTTCACACATACGCCAACTGCTACAGGAACAATCTATGCTTCGTATATCACCATCCTCCCTCTCGAATTTCGAGATGGAAATGGGAATCTCATAGAGGTAAAAAATAATGGAAAAACTCAAGGGTATACACTCGATGCCAGGCTCATCATAGAGAGTCGTGGATACAAGGAGTACGATCTCAAATCAATAATCACTGACTGGAAATAATCAATCTTTCTCATGCTTCAGATTCGCAATACATCAGGATTTACAATCGTAGAAATGGTGATAGCCATGACGATTTTTGCACTCATGAGTGTCACAATTACGACGATCTATATCCAGACCACCTATATCAGTGAGAAACTCAGACATACCCGCTACCTCTCTGAGGCTGCTCGTGAGATCACTGAGCGCATTGCTGATGATGTGAGAACTCTTGGTATCAAGGGGACGACTCTTCCCGATGGAACAACCTATAGGTATTGGAATGACGGAGATTCATATTCTCAGAGTGGGAGTGAAGTACTCTCAGTAGGTGACGGCTCTCGGAAATATGTATTTGCGAAAAAGATTCCAAGTGGATCAACATTCACACTTGATCATTGTGATGCAGTGGACAAGATTGACCCGAAGATCCACTGTGGGCTCTATATCCTCGAAGGAACGGATTATGCAGGCGCCTTCAATCTCATGGATAGCTTTATTCCAGAGGAAAACAAAAAAAGAATTAAGTGAGAAAATTTCAAATTCTTCGTCTCAGGTGATGGAATCCATACAGAGAAAAAGGTCACACTCGTCTTCACTCTGGCGCTCATGCCTCGCATCGGTGTACCGCCAAGTATGGTGAGTGATACAAGACTCCATGTCCAGACGACCATCAGCGAACGATTCTTCCGAAATAATTGACCATAGTTACTAGAAAATGAGCTGCTTGATTAGAATCACTAGAGTCAAATTCAAATTTCCGCTGAAAAAAATGAATATTCTCTTGCATTCTAATATCCAAATGTTATTTTCTGCTAACTGCTAACTGCTAACTGCTAACTGCTAACTGCTAACTGCTAACTGCTAACTGCTAACTGCTAACTGCTAACTGCTAACTGCTAACTATGTCTC
>JANPGO010000052.1:0-10977 GCA_031423995.1 Candidatus Altimarinota bacterium
TTGGTAATCCTTTATTTGAATACAATTTTGTATCGCAATATTGTATTCCATTCTATCCTATTTTCCTTTTTGTCAAATTATTTTGACATATTATTATAATCTGTCAATCTATTTTTCAAAAAACTCCTTGCGAGAAGGAGCTTGAGAGAGTGATGGAGATTATTGTGTGATTCATGGAGGTGGATCACTCATGAGTCGTGAGTCATAGTCGAGAACAACTGGACTCTCAGCATACTGTACAGCGAGGAGAGAAAATGCTGTGTGTGGCGCCACATTCGGATAATCTGGACGCAGGAATTCGAGATCATATTTCTGGGCTTCCGTACTGGTACAGCTCAGATTATCGAAATACGGACACTGTCGAGGCATCTTCGAAGCTCATCCAAGAGTATTACTCGAGATGAGTGAGCCATGGATATAGAGCTGGTATGATCCTGATGAGGTGACGGCATGTTCGGCGATGAGGCTCGCATGGATATCTGTGACGCCACTTGCGATGGTGATCTGCCCACCTGAGCCACTTCTCGGATCTGTGAGGACGATGAGAGCAAGTGCACCTGTCTGGAGTGGGATATTGGAGTCGATGATAGCATTCGCTCCCTCGACGATGATACTTTTCTTCCCAATGAAGGATGCAGCATCAATATGGATGGTACTACCAGTATAGGTGAAGTTGGCATTCGAGAAATCTCTACGATTGCGAACAAGGTATGCTATCTGTTTTCTAACGGTGTTGAAGAAGTCAGATTTCTGAGCTGGATCGAGACTGATTCATCGATAGACCGCAGTATTACTATACTGTCAGAAGATACGAACACGGGGGGGTGTTGTGATCGAATTCGGAAGGAGCCATGTCGTCGAAGGATATACGACTGTATATCCGGCAACAGTATAGGTAATATAGCTCGCAACTGTCACTGGTTCTGACGGGATTATGGCAGGAGGGACAAGAGGAGTATCTGTTCCTGTGAAGCTATAGAGTGAGTTCGATGCTCCGAGTGGGATCGACACGATGGATGGGAAATTTTTCCCACTCATGGAATTCCATGAACAATTATTCCCCGCTGAGTATGAACTCATATTGGTCTCATCAGCACTGCATTGGGATCACGGAAGAGACTGATAAGATGCGAAGGTCGCAAATACATTGTTTCCGATCGAGAGACCATGGATCAACGAGGGAGTGACATCATTTCTCGTGGAAGCAGTCACTACACTCCCCGTGAAGTATGTTGTAGTACCGAGAACAATATCACCTGCGTGGAACTCTGAGAGGGTGTACCATGGGAGAAAGTGAAGGACTGACGCTGCAAGTCCGGTATCGACTCCATTATACTGACAGCTCTGGAGCTCGATTGTTCCAGGTGCATAGGCAGAGAAGCCGTATTCGATGTTCTGTCATGACATCGGGATATCTCCTGAAGTACTGGTATCATTGAGGTTATTCGTCAGAATTCCTCCTGAGAGGATCACAGCATCACCACTGAATGAGAGTCAGAAATGTACTGTGTCAGGAGAAGGAACTTGGACAAGGCGGTTCGGAGTCTTATAGGTGAGTCGGATCTTTCCTGTAGTGAGAGCGTTCCCGTAGCGATCACGGAGCTTCAAGTGTTGATCGAGGTATGAGAATCCATCTGCTACGGTGGTATCATTCGTGATTCCACCTCGAGTCGTAGTGAGTGATGTTGGCTGGAGGGTCGCTCCGTCAGGACAACGAGTGTCTGTGGGGGTATTCGTACAGAAAGAACTCTTTGTCGTGAATCCACTGTCGAGATTCAGCGAGGGTAGAGTATTGTCTACTTGATAAGCATAGACTGATCGACTCCCATTCGGATCCGTAATAGTAAAAATATAGAGTGCTGCAAGAGAAAAGTCAGCAAGGATACTCCGTGAACCGACATGAGAAACAGAGTAGAATGACATAAAAGGCGTATAGTTCATTATCCAAGGACTTCCGTTGGACTCATACCGAGACGGGTTGGCGATCTCGAGTGGGGTTCGATGATCAGCAACACCTGTATAGCTCGAACCCGAGAGGCTCGCGGGAAGGAGTGGGAGCATGATCCCATCAAGGTTTACATCCCCAAGATTTGTCATCACCTTTCCTGAGAGCGTTCCTGTTGTTCGGAGATATTCGAGGCGTCGATCGAAGACAATATCACCAATCGTCTCACTCCAAGCATATCCTGAGAGGGTACAATTTGATGACAGTGATCCGAGAGATTGACCTCCACAATCGAGACGGGTCATATACGTACCCGTATTGAAGAGTACCCAGCCTGCCCCTGAGAGATAGAACGCTCAGGAAAAGGTTCGAGTACTGGTATTGAGAGTTGCTTGAGAGAATGAGTAGCCATAGAGCGGACTCGCTACATCAAAGTGAACTTCCGCATTCGATCCAGAGAGAAATATTGTATCCGCAGGGATGAAGCCAAGAAAACCCGCTCAAGAGAGTGATACCCATGAGAGAGAGAAAAGCAGTACGATGAAGAAAAATCGAAGAAAAAAACGCATAATTATGAACTCTCCTACTTCTTGTGGGGAAAGTATTCCTGAAGAAACACTCTTCCCTACAAAATATTGAGTCACAAGTATACTACCATTTCCCCTGAATTTATGCGACTCTCCGCAAGAATTTCTCGAAATATTGACTCGTCAATTACCAAATATATTTAGTGGATAGCATTGGCAATCTGCATACAGGCAAATTGCATCCCTGTATTGAAGAGATTTCCGCAGAGATTCTGGTCATGAGTGAGTCGAACTTGTGCAAGCGTGATCATATCCGAGCACTGGTATTGTATCTTTTTCTCAGAGAAGGAATTACACAGAGCGATATCTCCACCAGCGACGACTTCTTGAAGTCGGTTCACATCATCACGGAGCTTCAGTGCACTCTCACAATACTCTCTGCGAGTTGGGTCAAAAATGGTTCCACAGAGTTCACTTTGTTTCTCATTCATCGCAAGCTGGAGAACAACAGCATCATGACAATTTTCGCGAAAAGTTGCATCAACGAGAGTATCACAAAGTTTGGGATCCTTCTGGTCGAGAGCATCAGTATAAATATGTGTATTATCTACCCGAGCCAGTGATTTCTGACATGAGACAGCAACCTCACCTGAGAGTGTATTGCAGAAATCTACCGAGAGACTATTCCCTTCGAGTGCGGTATTGAGACGCTTCGTATCTACTTCTTTCTCACAGTAATCACGAAGTCACTTCACACTGATTGATGTGCAGCTCGTTCTCTCACCTTCTGCTTGTGCCTTTGCGGAGTAGACAGCATCTCGACAACTACGAACGGTATCAACAGCCATGAGTTGATCACATTTACTGAGATCCTTGGTGATCAATGCTTCTCCAGCATGGAGCATGTCCTGACACTCTACTATCTTTGATGTATTTTGTATCGTATCACACAGATGTATATCCTGCTTCTCAATAGCAGCATTCATATGGTCTGCATCTTCGATGGCAATTTTCTGTATATGTGCGACCGACTCTGCATAGGTTTCTGGGACACTCTGGACTGATCATCCATACCACTTCTTCGAAAGAATAAGATCTCCAGTACGAGAAAAATAGAGCATTCCTCCGAGAATGACTGAGAAACAAGCGAGGGAGATGAAGTGATTCTTCCGCATAAGAAAAAAATAGGACGCCTACATGAGGACATCCTATCATATCATTGATGATTTTGCAAAAATTTGAACTCTTTTTAGTTTCGAATACATCGAACATTTGCCATCTCAGTCTCTTCCCCACCAACGAGTTCGAGACCTGCATCATCATACTGCCATGTATATCGATCAGTATTATAGACACCATCTGTTCCATCCATTCGCTGTCCTGCATAGATAGTACCAAGGTGAAGGACGATATTGCGAAGTCCATAGATATCTTCCTTCGTCGATGTCCAATACGCACCTCCTACATTCTCACGAGCCTCAACCATAATATCTCCATCAGAGTCTCGATACGTTCTATACCCACCATTCTCAGGAAGTGCGAGGAGCCATGAAACAGAGGTATTATTGAGTCGTGCAGAATATATCGCCGTCTCGAAGTCTCCACGATTTGGAAGACGGTATCCCTTGGCACATGGACCGACGGTCCACCCCCAATCTTGAAGCTTGTTCTTCCCTTGGAACGCAAGTCGTTGACTGAATCCATTGTAGGAGAGAAATGATGCGGTCTTGTCTCCAGCGAAGAACCATCCTGATTTCTGACTTGATGATTTTGCTTGAGTGGTTGCATTGCATCCTGCCCAGATCTGACCACCGACGAGGATATCTCCTCGATCACATCATGGATATGCATAGGTATGAGCAAATGGAAGGAGTGCAGCGATGGCGAGAGCAAGGAGAATATATTTTCTCATAAATAAAGTGAGGTTATGGTTATAAGGTGAGGATTCATCCTGTCTTATAAATCCTATATTATATATTTTTAATAAATGTCAAGTAAATTTTCACAAAAAGACTTTAAGACTCAAGGTTTTTGAATCAGTTTGGATTGGTATAGTATTTTAACGTGTATTTTCCCACTTTTTTGTCATTCTCGTCTACGAGAATCTCTTTGGTAAAAAAAGGAACAGATTCTCCTACTGGAGAATGATACATCGGAGAAATGGTGATATGTTTGTTGGTAGATTATAATACCTACCCCGCAGCAGCCTCGAGCTTCGCTGTCTGATCTGCGATGGCGAGTGCATCGATGATATGTCCGATATCTCCAGTCATGATGACGGGGAGATTGGAGAAGTTCTGATTGATGCGATGATCCGTGATACGATCTTGGGGAAAATTGTAGGTACGAATCTTCTCACTGCGATCCCCTGTTCCAACTTGTGCGAGTCGATACGCTCACTCCGCCTGAGCTTTTTTCTCTTCTTCGAGGGCGAAGAGTCGAGCCTTGAGTACGGATATTGCCTTCACTTTGTTCTGGAGTTGCGATCGTTCATCCTGACACTCGACAGCAAGTCATGATGGAATATGGACGACCCGAATCGCAGAGTTCGTCTTGTTCACATGTTGTCCCCCTGCACCACTTGCACGACAGGCCATGATCTCAAGGTCTTCTTCTCGAATCTCGATATCAACATCTTCTGCTTCAGGCATCACCGCAACGGTTGTAGTTGAGGTGTGGACACGACCATTTTTTTCAGTTGCTGGAATTCGCTGAACTCGGTGAACTCCTGATTCATACTTGAAGCGAGAATATGCACCCACTCCATCAATCTTGAATATCACTTCTTTGTAGCCTCAGGCATCATTCCATGCTTCGCTCATGACTTCTACACTGTACTTCTCAGCACGGGCAAAGTTCTTGTAAGCCTCAGCGAGTTCGAGAGCAAAGAGTCCAGCCTCATCCCCACCGACTCAGGCGCGGACTTCGAGAATGATATTTTTCTCATCATTGGGATCGGTTGGGAGAAGGGCAATTTTGAGTGCTTCTTCGAGTTCTGGGATACGCACCTCAGCCTCAGCGATTTCTGCCTTCATGAGTTCGAGCATCTCAGGATCCTTCTCATTCGTCACGAGCGTTTTTACCTCTTCATAGTTGGAATATAGGAGCTTGTATTCTTTGTAGAGTTCAACCGTTTTTTCGAGTCATTTCTTTTTTTGATTGGTTGACTTCAAGCGCTTCAGGTCACTATAAATACTCGGATCAGCGAGCTCCTGTTCGAGGTGTTCATATTCGGCGATGATATTATCGAGTTGGAATTTCATATTTTAGCATTAAGGCGGGTTCTCAGAGTACAGTTGTAGATATATTCTTGTATATATGGCTGAATTCCAGACCGACATACAGTATATAGAAATACGGAAAATGTCGAGGGTAAAAATTGTATTCAATCAGAAAATTCTCACTTTGACATCAGGGTGAATTTTTATACTATCTGTTCGCGCCCAGATGGTGGAATTGGTATACACGGAGGTCTCAAAATCCTCTGTCTCACGACTTGCGGGTTCGAGTCCCGCTCTGGGCACCATACGTTGATTCAGAATTGAAAATTACAGACTCACAATTATGCCAGCAAAGAAATCATCTATACAAAAAACTGAAGTTGTAACTCCAATTATCGAGAAACAGGTTGGGGTCTGGCAAGACTATATCAATCCTGCCCTCGATGACATCGATGCAATCATGGAAAAATATGGTTTCCATGAACTCGATAAGGAAGCAGTCCTCGAAGAGAACCAATATGCACGTATCGACACCTATGATGATTACCTCTTTCTTGTACTGCATTTCCCAAAGTATGAACCCAGCACAGAACGATATATCCACAATGAACTCAATATCTTTATCGCAAAGGACTATCTGATCAGTTTTCGCTACTATCAGTCAACAACGATGAAGCGAGTGTATACCACCTATGAATCACAGGTAAAAAAAGGTGAACATATCACTCCAGCATTTCTTCTCTATGAGATCATCGAGCGGTTTCTGGATAAAACCATGCGCATGCTCGAACGATTCGGAAAAGATCTCAAGGTATTGGAACGAGAACTCTGGAGCGCACGTGGCACTGATCTCATTCGGAGCATCATGACACGCAAACGCAACATCATCACCCTAAAGCACATGATGAAGCCACAGATCGCGGTACTGAAGATGATCGAAATTCGCATGAAAGAACGTTTTTCCGATGAAGTCGAACTCTACTTCGAAAACCTCGAGGACAAGCTCGACAAGATATTTTCGGAAGTCCAACTCCTCCAGGAAAATATCGACTCTATGGAAGATACCCTTAAGAGTGTCTTCGAACTCGAGACCAATACCACGATCACTTATCTGACGATCTTCTCAGCCTTCATGCTCCCGCTCACTCTCGTGACGAGCTTCTTCGGGATGAATATCGAAAGTGGCCACTTCGACAACTCTCTGATCACGATATCAATCCTCTTCGTTACTATTCTTTTCGTTGGTATCACATATCTCTTCATGAAAAAAAAGATCATTTAGCACATGCGACCATATATTATCACTCTCATCACCATTCTCTCTCTCTCAGTCTCCCTCGGGTGAGTGTACTCTTTCTGAACACTTGGACTCGGATCGAGCCAGGTCATCTCTGGATCTGGGAATATCTCTGGAGAAGTGAATCTTCTTGAGTCAATCCCAGAATGAGCTGGAAAAAGAATCCCCATCATGAAGAATATTCACAAAAAACTCGAAATACTTCCATTCTTTGAAGATACGAGCATCTATCGATTCGTGAGTCGAGATACACCACTCAATAATAAGACATATGAACCCGATGATCTCGTATCCATCAGTGGCGCCTCGATCAATATGGCTGGTCGCTCTGGATTGAAAATGCGACTCATCGCACGTGATGCACTCTGGAGCCTCGCCGATGCCTTCGAAATAAAATTCGGGACTCCACTCACAGTCATCAGTACCTACAGAAGTGCCGCCTATCAGAAGCGGATGTGGGATCTCGGTAAATGTACTGACTCCCTCTGTGCACCACCAGGATCGAGCGAACACCAGACTGGACTCGCGATGGATCTCTTCGATGCCACCACTAATCAGGAATATATGGAGAACTGGAACTACCGACGATATATCGCATGGCTCCAGAAAAATGCACACCTCTATGGCTGGACCCAGAGTTACCAAAAAGGAGAAAATATCGATGGGTATGAAGTCGAACCATGGCACTGGCGATATATCTGAAGAGATCTCGCAACACGACTGAAGAATCTTGGTTGGACCTATACAGAGTATGTACGATTCCAGGAAGTACTTGCAAGAAATTATTAAAAAATACAATTGATATTTTAAACTTACAATTTACAAAAAGATGAAAATCACACTTAATCATAATGAAACAAAATCAGTCATGGGGCTAACACTCACAAATCGACCTGGCGGACACAAGATCCTTATGAGTGGGTATGGTGGAAAAGGATGAGATCTATCATTTTCCAGAGTTGAGTGCTCAGCAGATGGCATAGAGACTCAGCAAATACGCATGTATCCACCGAATGGGGAGGACAAAAAGATATGTTTTGGTTTATATACTATCACTGTACTCGATATGGGTTGGAATGGTGTGTGGATAGAGCTCGATATCGAGAAGATTGTGGACGATCTTACATAGTTCCGAGAAGTATTTGTATCAATCAGAATGAGTATAATTGTATTTCACGATTCCTAATCCTCTGTGATATATCAGGAATGAGTAATAGATTCGGTATTCTCTTTACAAAAACAGTTCTCGATATGATCATCGACCATACCGGTCGCTTGCATGAAGGCATAGATAATGGTTGAACCAACGAAGCTCATTCCTCGTTTCTTGAGATCTTTGGAGATCATTTTCGAGAGATTGGATTCTGCTGGGAGCCCAGAAAGTGAGGTGGGATGATTGATGATGGGAAATTTATTCCTGTCATCCTGACGATAGGAAGGATCCAGAGTTTCTGGTACCTGGATTCTTCGTACCTCAGAATGACAGAACCACTGAGAGTTCCAAAAATACGCATCCAGACTCCCGAATTCTTTCTGGATCTCGAGCGCGACTTGAGCATTTTTTCGTACGGAATATACCTTCAGTCGATTGCGAATTATACCTGGATCGAGGAGAATTTTTTCAAGCACTTCATCGGTCATCGTTGCGATGTTCTCAATATCCCAGTCATGAAAGAGCGATCGATAATTTTCGCGTTTACGTAATACTGTGATCCATGAGAGTCCTGCCTGAGCTCACTCGAGGGTGAGGAATTCAAAGAGTTTCTCATCTGCATGCGCGGGCCTTCCCCACTCCTCATCATGATAGCGGACATAGAGGGGATCACCTCAACACCAAGAGCATCGAACGAGCGTTTTTGTCATAAAGAATTTTTTTAAAATGGTCGAAAATGTCCTATCACCTTCGTCGGCCAATCCAGTGGCGTGATCGTGATACTGACACCATCTCCATGGTTATCAAGCATATAGGGCACTCCATCATCTCTCCGAGAGTCTACAATAATCCCAACATGCCAGAGATGATTCGAAGGGAGGATATCGAAGATGACTATATCTCCTGGTTGCCACTCTTTGAGAGTATTCTGATCATTCGGGATAATCGAATTCGTGAGGATCTTCGCCGTTCGAGAGAAGTATACCTGAAGTCGCTTCACACGTCGATAGTTGATATTCGAGTCGAGGTCTCATTCATAGAGAAATGGATGCTCTTCAACATCTTTCTGGAACGCGGCACGAAAATCAATTCCGATATCCCGATACGCTCGCCAGATCACATCGGAACAGACACCAGTATCTGATGGAGGAAAACCGCCATTGCTGTAGTATCCATTTCCATGATCATAGGTCTTCACGACTCATATCTGTTCTTTTGCCTTTTCGAAAAAAAGTATGGCTCATGTCGAAGCTGTGAGGGGAATTATTGATTTTTTGGGAGAGAATATTGTACGGATTTGAGTGACGAGAGATATATTCGGTGTCGGGACAAATGGAACAAAAAATCATTTCCAAAATAGAAAAGCGAGTCCGAGAAGGCAGAGGCATACGAATGTAATAAGGAATTTTTTCATACACTAGATTCTCAAAGTGGCTATAAGTCCGTCAGAATCGAGAAAAAGATCGAGCGCATCACAGATATTTGGAACGATAATATCCACATATTCGAGTATCCCCGTATGGATTCACTCAGACTGGAGGGTTGCGATCGAGAGTTTCGCATGACGGAATTTCCCGATATCGATGCGAGCATTTCCGATCGCAACGGTCGTCTCAGGATCATATTCGAGAAAATATTTCTCCTTGTCTTCGAGGGAGTTCGCCTTCTTGAAACCGATACCGAGCTCATCACAGAGTTCCTGAGCATTTCATCTCTGATCTCCCGTGAAGAGTACAATCTCGAAACCGAGTTCTCTGAGCTTCTTGAGTCTCTCGGGAACTCATTCGACGATATTTCCATGCACCGAAAGTGTCCCATTCAGATCAAGGACGATCGTCCGTATCTCCATATCTCCAACGCCAGGAATTGTATAGACCATATATGTAAAATTCTAATTAAGGAAGGATCTATTTGACCTTTACATGACTTTCTGAAGACGATGTATGGAGTCTCCGAAGTACGAGAATGAAGAGGAGGAAACTCATACATATATGCCACAAGAAAATAACATACACTCGAAGAGCAGGAATCGCTCATCTTGTTCAAAGATTGGTATATCAATCACACACATACAACCCAAACCCATATACAAGGCATCAGAAGAGTATCAGTAGAGAAAGATCCAAACGAGTGAATTGAATCCGTGAGAGTTTCCGAAAGAGCCAGAAGAGGAAGAGAATACTCACCACAATTCCAAGTGGAGCACATATTGATGGGATAATATCTATAGAGCTGAATATTGTAGAGAGTTTCTCAACTACATCTCTTCATAATAGATCTCAGATTATCAATATCAAAAACAGGCACAGTGATGCTATATCGAGTGCGATATTGAAGCTCAGAAAACACCCGAATATCCAGAGAGACTTCTGTTTCCATGAAGATGAGAAGAGGAAATAGAGCGGAACGGTTCCGATTCAGAAAAAGAGTCCGAGTATACTAAAATAATCCTTCCACCCCTCATGAGATCACATCAAAAAATTCATCGGAAATGGAGCATCGAGACGATAGTATCAGGCATACCCAGAAGTCTGGAAGTCGAGAGAATCCAGATAGAGTACTCATGAATTGGCATACAAAAATAGTGGAATAGCATTGAGGAGAACTATACTCAGTCCAACTATGCCTATAGTGATACCTTTCTTCATTGGAATTGTATTATGAGAAATAACTACTCTGACCCACCCCGTAAAAAATACTCCCACAAAATCCCCTTTGTTCTGTCTTCTGAGATTTGCCCAGCACGCACGAGATCAACGATCTGATCCTGAGTATACCAGTCAAAAGTGATGAATTCATCTTCTCCGAGATCCTGAGATGGAGTCATCTCGAAT
>JANPGO010000053.1:0-18695 GCA_031423995.1 Candidatus Altimarinota bacterium
TTGTATGAATTCAGGATATCAGTACTGACTCAGAGTGCCCTATACGACAACTGAATCATATGGTGGGAATTCTGAGGCTGGTGATCCAGGATATACCTGTACTATCTGACATCCAAATGAGTGGAATCTCCCAAGTGGAATGTGTCCAGAAGAGCTGGGGTGAAGGACTTTGCGATATACCTGTCTCACCGAACAGGATGTACGGCCTGCACTTCCGACCCTTGCAGAGTCTGTTGCTGAATACAGTACTCGTTCGTGCTTTGCTGGATCACTCATTCTCGATGGAAGGGTCGTGAAACAGGGTAATAATGTATGTATCACCTATGGAAATCCTGAATCTGGAAACCCAGATATTGATACGACAGTCTATGAGAATCGTTCCTATCGTAGCATTCCTTCAGTCTGGAAGCATTTATCACCAACATCTGAGGAGATTGCTGCAGCAACACAAAATGGTGTAACACCATCCCTTCCAGTTGACATCAAGCGGAGTATTGAATTCCTCACAGCGAAAGGAAATATTGCCCGATTCGAGTATCCAGACTTCTTCACGACACCGAATGGTGATATTGCCTCTCTTCGGGCTTGGCTCAAGGATTTCTCCGAGAAACAATGGAAGGATATCATCTCTCGAGAATCGACAACATCCCTCAACGGAAGTCAGATAGAAGCAAATAGTTATACTCCAACGACAGCACTTCCAGCTCTTCCGATAGACTGGAATACGCTTATCTCTGATGCAGCACTTCAGAAGATAATCCAGTCGAAAAATTGGCTTCACCCCGATATCACTGAGAAGTCAAAAGCAGTTATCGATACATCACTCTCATACTCCCATCAGTATGGTAATGATCCAACACGAGATCCTCCACTTCTTCCCGAGACAGGATCAGGGTATGATATCGCTTATCTCGGGCTCAAGTCTCTTGCTCCACTTGGTGCTGAGAGTTCTGAGTCCACTCAGACGATCGAGAATAATTATTCGACGAGTATTGCAGCACTGAGCGCACTCAATATGGATGAAGATGGAATCGCAGCTCCAGGGAGTGACTATCAATCAACTGCTCAGTGTGGTCCACCTGATGGAGTGATGATTTTCCAGTGGCCCAGTGCTATCATATGTTGGCTTGGATCGATCCTTCCACCAAAAATATCAAATGGATCATGCGGAGGGAGTACAATAGGTGGAAAGAGTGGAGTGCGACCATCTATCACACCAGTTCCACTCGTTCGCAATGATACATTGAAATTGAAGTCATATTATGATGGTGCAAAAGTCATCTCTCATATCGAGAAAGCCGTCATGCAGCCACAGTCGTCTCAAACGGTCATGATTGATTTCATCACTCCACAGGATGAACATATTGAACTCCCTGCTTGATCGAGTGTGACCCTCGAGATCATTTCCCTCGAATCGAGTGGAATCGCTCTCCCGTCAGATCAGTGGGTTCACTACCTTGAAGTATCACCAATATCCAGTGTCTATACTGATCAAGGAGCTTCTTTTGTCATCAATAGTCATGATGCTCTCCTGAAGACAACCCTGAGAGCTACTCTGACAACACCACTGACAGATGGAAGTACATATACTACGGTTTCCTCACCCATTGCACTTCGAGTCAGTGATGAGTCGATCGATGTCACTCCACTTGTCGATGGGACAGCAACAGGCACGATCGATACGACTCTCGCTCTTCCTGTTGATCTCAGTTTTATCCCAAGGAGTGCTTCAGGCGATATCCTTCCATCAGTAGTTCCATATACGCTCGACATCTATAATTCCTTCGACGATACAGCGATCGAGACGGGTATTATTATCCCGACGCCGAAATATACACTCTCCTTTACCTACTCGAAAAAAATCGGAAGCTACCGATTCGTCGTTCGAGATGCCCTTGGTCGTTCTGGTGAATCAACACTCACTGTTCGGTCTTGACCAATCAGCCAGGTGACGTTCACCCCTATATCATCTGCTCTCGTGGTTGGATCCAACTCACTCGGAGTATTGAGGCTCATGGATAAGCTCGGAAATGCCCTCACCCCAGAACTTCATAGTATCGATATACGTGCAACTGGTTGATACATTATTGATAGTGAAGGGAAACATGTAGAGACATTGCATCTGGATTCTATTGAGAGTGAGCTCATTCTCTCCTACGGATCGAAAGATGAAGGAATAATGCAGATCGATATCAATGTCGATGGAGTAGTGAGTACTACTAAAAGTATCAAGATTCTTTCTGGTGCTCGTGTCCTTCTCGAACGCTCTGCTCGTCCACAAGTTGCAGGAGATCCGATCACAGGACGACTGAGAGTTCTTGATGCTGAAGGGAATCTTATTACAGGATTTTCTTCTGTTGCGAATATTACCCTTCCAGAATGAGCTGGGTATTTCTCGAGTGGAAATATTATCGAGATTCATGCGGGACAGAGCGATGACTTCACCTTCGTTCCTGGTCGTGTCGCAGGGAATCATATGATGATACTTGACGTTCCATGAATTGGAAATATTCCGAATATAGCATTTTCAGTCGATCCAGGGAAGCCGATGTACATTACTCCGAGCCTTTCAGATACGACCTTCTCCTTCATATTGAAGGATCGCTATGGGAATATGAGCCCATGAAATCCTATAGGAAAACTTGTTCGTGATACTGATCCAAGTATTGATATAAATTTTACGAGTGGTGTCGCGACTCTCCCACGAAAGTCATGATATTATTCACTCAAGGTCCAAGCACTTGAATCAAATATGGTGACTTATAGCGATAAACTCTGAATACATACCCTCACAGGTATATCGTATACAACCCTCTATGTTCCTCCTTTAGAAGATAGTTTCTCATTCCTTCCTGACTATAATGCTCGATACACTATCCTTGCATGAGGATCATTCCTGAGACAGGGAGAGAATATCCTCTATAGTGTAGCACCTGGAAAGTCTTCAAGTCTTGCTGTTAGTACCCTTCTCGATAACCCTCTCCAGAGTTCTGCACTTCTCTCGATTCTTCCTGGATGAGGCTTTTCTCTCGGACAATCAGTGGATTCAGCTCTCACTGCAGAGATCACTCTCGAGAAAAATGTTCCTGTTCTCACCGTTCGTGATGATGTGAGTCATTCAGAAATAGCTCGTGTAGGGTACCCGATTCCATCAGCGGATATATCTCTCTGTCATGAGAAAACAGCAACCACCCATAGTTGCGATCACTTCTCTGATACGAGTCATGTGGTATTTATTGGATTCGATGATAGCACAATTCCCGTAAGTGCGGATAGTTCAACACTGACTCTTGGAGCGAGTAATGCTCCTCTTTTCCAGTATGTGAAAGGGAATTGATTCATCCTCACGCCATGAGTGACTCTCATTCCAGAAGCAAAACTTTCAGGAAGAAATCTGGTCCTCACCGTACAATCAAGTGATCTTGTGGTCTGAAGAGTGATCATCGCAACAGATACTCATACGAGTATACTGAGAAATAGTGACGTGACAAAAATATCATCTCCAGTCACTCCAGTCCTTGCCTCGACCCAGAATTCCCATGGAATTCAGGAAGCATATGTAACTGAGCTTAATCCCCTTATTCATGGGTATGCACTTGTCTCATCAACATCGAGTCCAATCCTCGATGAGCATCGTATCTGACCGAATCATATAGATTCTCTCTGATCCCTTATGGAACAGCCTGGAATCTGATGGAAGTGACAGAATAGACTCCTCCTCTCCTATAGTGCTTGAGATACTGTGGGTGAAGCTTCACGGTGGTTCCATACCTATACGTATGTGAATCTCGGAGATCCAGTCGCACATATTGAGCATGGAACTGTCGGGACTGAGATCGATGGAATCGATAGAACCATCGGAACACAGGTAGCATCGAGTACACATGGATCGATACGTTCCTATACGCATAAGGACATGAATCATGATGGAATGGAAGATATCATTGTCATCTACGATGATGGATTCATCGAACTCCTGGTGAATATTGGATGACGATTCCGATCCAAGAAAATGATAGCCTATATTCCTGACTATGCGAACCGCTGAATCTCTGTCTGAGACTTCCGTGATGATGGATATGGAGATATCGTCACCCTCGATGCCTCAGGATCACTCATCCTTCTCGATAATGATTTCAGGAAGCTCACACGAACTCGAATTATCATCAATAATGATCCAACTCTTTCGATTCCACATGGAATCACTGAGTTCCATATATTCGATATGGATCATGATAACAAGGATGATATCGTCTACCTCACTGATTCCTGAGAACTCGGTATCCTCTATGGGACTCCTGAAGCAGGAAAGTTCACTCGCAATATTCTCGATTCTCGACTCTGAGTATCGCTTTCTCCTGATCCTGATAAAACAGGATGAGCCTTCACCGCTAGAAATATCCCGAAACTTCCCCGTCTTGATGCTCCAACGACAGCTACAGGAACGGATGATACCCTCCTAAAATCAGAAGTCTACTATCAGCGGACGATTCCAGACCTGACTGCTCCGAATGCTCCAAAGTGAACTGATGTACTTGTATCCAATCCTTCTGCAATGACAGGAATGATAGATGCTACCCTCACTGACCCAGTGGTCACTCCTGATCCGACGAGTCTCGTCACCTATGTGAAGAGTGAGTATGCAGGTGCGTATGGCGCGGATATTTCGAAAACCTATCAGAATATTTCCAATGGTTCCGTTCGTGCAGGGGATACCATTCAGGTCGATATTGCGATCAAAAATACTGGGAATTCAACTCTGCAAGATGGTGAGTATCTCGATACCATTCCAAAAATCTTTGACACTGCTGACACGACGAAATACACGATCAGTCTTGGGGGTATGAGTGAAGATCGATCCTTCCAGAAGCCGGATGATAGCTATGATGCCATATTCACACTGAAGGATATTCCTATCGGATCCACACTTCATATTCTCTACCAGGTAAAGGCACTTCCAGTTGCCTATGGTGAGATGATGGTCGGACTCCTCGAATGAGGAGAAGTCGGAGACGACCTGTATGGTGATGTGGGATTCAAGACATCGACGACCTGTGGTGCTGAGATGATCCTCTGGCGTTCGACAGCAATTCGCTCCTACCAGCGATGAACGAGAACCTATACTGATGCAGATATTCCAGCTGCATTGAAATCAAAACTTATAGATGCAGATAATAATGGTGTTCCCGATTCGGTCGAAAATATGAGCCTCACGGATCGTCAGAGTGCCTATACGAGTATGGGAAATGGAGCAACTCTGTCTTCTGATTCCAAGAAAGTCATCAAGACTGAGGTCTCTGGTGGAGGAAGAGTGCTCGATATCGGACTCTCTTCTCAGTCAGCCAAGGAAATTGGAGACATCGCCCAGAACCTCGCTGATGGACTCTCCTGTGGATTCGGATGAGGCTCATGTATGAGCTTCCCGATGAACTGGGCACCACTCGCACCAGGAAGCACACCATCGATTTTTGGTATGCCACTCGGTGATCTCACGCCATCGACTGGACTTCCGATTTTCTCGGCGCTGACATGTATGCCGATTCCAATTTATTGTTGAACTTCCCCATGTACACTCTGACTTCCTACGGTATGGCCAGCGAGTCCGATCCGAGCTGATTCCTTCTCTATTGCCTGATGAGTCAATAATCCTCAAGCTTGCTGAACGAGCTCGTTTGATAAGTGAGCATGAGGAATGCTCTGAACCGATGCAAAGATGAACTTCCTTCGAGTGTATGTTACTCCTACCTTGACTCTCGGTATGGGGACGGCAATGTGTTTTGGAGCTCCTGCAAGTACCTATGGTACAAAGCCTGGAAAAGGACTCTCTCCCTTTATTGCCTGAGGAAACTGTATCGTCATGGCACAGCCAATGCCAATATGTAAGGGTGATGGATGATCAAGCGATGTCAGTGTTGCCTGAGTTTCTGGACTCTGAGGTACAACCGAGGCTTGGAATGGTGCGAGTTGCAAACTCAAGGCGAATACCTTCACCAAGGCAGAAAATACAAGCCTGACAACTTCAGTGGTTGACTACCTGAAGAGCAAGGATACCACCCGACTCAATACTATCTACAGTAACCTCTCGAAACGCTGACCGAAGAGTATCGAAGGTTGACCACTCATGACAGTTGGTGGAGGAGGAGATGGAAGTGTCAGTATAGAAATCGATTCCAAGAAGCCATTCGATCTCGGGAATATCATCAAGGTGAAAAATATTCGCGTCGCCGCATTTCCAGATTTCATCATGGATTGGGTCGCTCGTCAGACAGATGAGATTGTGAACAAGCTCTTTGCTCTCCCAAATCTCATCATCATCCCACCGACGGATCTCGGTCCGAATGCTTCAGTCGATGGATCTGCCAAAGGATACAACGATCTCTTCTCAAATATGGCAGAAAAAGCTTCTCTGAGTGAGCTCAAATCTCAGATGAACGGTGCTTTCGATAAGACAAATGTCGCTGACCAGTTCAGCAAGAAACTCACGGCAAACGATACAGCATCTTCCTCATTCTGACAGACAGTTCAAGGAAAAACCCAGTGATATAAGGATTGGATGAACAATCAAGTCAAGAGTAACTCTTCAACCATTAATTCTGTTCAATGATCGGCGAATGCATTCAAGGCAGCCTATAAATATATCGGACAGATGCCATTCCTCAGAATCAATCGAACGAGTGTGAACGTGAATGTTCCATGGCTTCTTCCACAAGAACTGAATAAGTATGCCCGAAGTCTTGATCAATATAAAGAGGAGATAGATACCATGAAGAAGAATTGGTGTGACGGGAAGGCAGATGCAAACTGTCTGGATGGCAAAACAAGTACGAATCTGAAGGCATTTCAGGCAAGCGTCGAACGCAATATCAAGGCACTTGATGCCTATCGTCACTTTCCTGATAAAATCCAGAAGTATGTCACGTGGCGCCAGAAGTATACTGCCTGGGCGCTCTGTAATATCGACACGATTCAACAGTTCACGGGAAAGTGGCTCAAGGAAAATGGCGTCAGATTCCAGAAGTGGGCAGAGTTCTATGTCCTCATGAAGGCGATCGTGAGCTCATGGCAACCAGTGATCGATATATTCAAGGATGCTGACGCACAATGTGGTGTCTGTCAGAACCAGCGCTACACCCTTGATTATTTCAAGTTCAAGCTCCTCTCCATGCTCATCCCGAGCCTGCCCGTCGTGATATTCCCAAAGTGGCCTGATGTCGTTCTCGATCTCTCAGATGTCCGCTTTGCGATCAATGTCGGTGTTCCTGAATTCACCTTCAATGTCACACCGATACGCCTCCCGAATCTCCCATCTCTCGGACTTCCATGAGCTCCAAGCATAGGCTTCAAATTCCCAACACTTCCACTGCTTATCCCTCCTCTTCCTGATCTGCCTGATCTTCCTGAGCTTCCATCCCTGCCTCGTATTAGTCTCCCACCACTTCCACCTCCACCGAAACTCCCAAAGATTTTCTGAGCTATATCTGTCGTTACCAATATCATCAAGCTCTACCAGAAGGTGAAGTGTCTCTATCAAAATACACTCCTCATCCCTGAATGGCAAGCAGGAGATGTGATCGCTCAACGCACTGCTCGTCAGGGAACACTCCCATTTGATTTCCTCAATCTTCAATTCCCACAACTTTCATTCAAGGGAATCAAGGAAATACGGATTCAATCGCATGTGAACTTCGAACTGAAGTCTGACTTCATTACCGAGTTCGCGAAGAGCGCCGTGAAGCCAATCAATCAATTCAATACTGATCTCGGTCGATCTATCCCATCGAAGATTGGAGAAGATGTGAACGTGAGTACTCCGTCGAACGTGAAGGTGAAAGTGGGATTGAACGAAAATTTTTCTCGTACTCGTGCTCGCCTTGCTGAGAATATCACCGATCTGGATCGTATGGCGTTCACAACCCTTGATGTTGATGCATTTCTCCCATATTTCCGAAACGAGCTTATACTGGCTGGACAATCCACAGTATCACTTGATCGATCCATCCTGAAGGCTCGACTGGAGACTCGCAACCTTGAAAAGGAGGTGATCGATCATCAGGTTGAGCAATCGAGACTTCTCCATTCATACATCGAAGCGGAAGAAGCAAAAACGAAAGAACTCGAGAAGATGATCGATCGTATGCGCCATCCAGATACACTTCTCTCAGAGAATGATCTCCCCCATGCGAGCTTCGTGGCGAAGGAAGAGGATCTCGCAGGAGCTCGACTCGAGAAGTACAATCAGTTCATCGGGACGTCCCAGTCTCATACACGTGCACTTGCTCTAGGCTCAGACACAGATCTCCAAGACCTTAAAGATGCAGGTGCATCCCTGAAGAATCGAATGAACCGATTGGTTCTCAATGAGCCAGTACCGCTTGCTCCTCCTGCATCGAGTTCATCAACTCAAGGGTATGCTCCAAAAATGGAGGGGATCTATATCTTGACACCAAATGGGGTTCAAACCCGACTCTTTGACTATATCGAACCCCTCTCAGGCAATGAGACGCCTGAAGTTCTCGATATTGATCAGGATGGTGACAAGGATTATCTCTATATGATGGATGGTGTTCTCTATGTCAAATCAAGTCATGCTCATGAACCATCCAGACAAAAGGATACAACGATCAATTATACTGATCTCGATGCATCCTCTCTTCCAGAAGCAACGAATTTTTTCCATGAAGTGACGGCAGGACCAGGGCAGATAGAACTCGAATTCACTCCCGCAGGAACACATGATACAGGATATCGACTCGAATTCTTTGATCACTATACTGAATGGGATCTTGCTCGTATTGGTATCCATGATGAAAAATCTGTCCCACGAACGATTTTTGACATCCTTGTACAAGATACGAGTAAGGATCAATCATCGGATGGAGTCACGACGCATCCGATCCATAGACTCCTCGAGTCTGCCGATGGAGCTGGATTCACGATCGAGTGACCACCAGTGACGATTTTTCCCGCAGGACAGAGCTTCTCTCTCAACCAAGGTCGACCACTCTATACAGGGAATCGATCTGCAGAAATTATCTATACAACACTCACTGACTCTCGCGCACGGGATCTCATCTTGAAGGCACATACACGATATATTTTTGATTCCACCCTCTCTGGATCATTGACAAGTGGTCAGATATATTTCTTTGATTCGCTCTCGACTGAGAAGATCACATATCGCGATGATCTCATCGGAATGCCGATCATCGATGGTATGAAGATGCGCAGTGCGAGCGATGCCTTCACTGTGAGAAATGTTGATGCGAACGAATCTCTCACCCTCGAACGATGAGGGGAGTACCGCCTCGAGGAGATCCCAGAGAGTCAGGATTATTCACTTTCCTTTCCCTATGACAATGGACTCTATAGTGCACGACTCCAGAGTCTGGATGCATCTGTCCATGCAGGTATCACGCTCCTTGCCCCACAGGCAGCCCTCGATCAGCGTCCTCCAGAGGTGAATCTCGATTCGACACTCAGGATTCCTCTCTATCAGAAAGTAACCTACAACTTCTCCGATATCATCAGTGATACGAGTCACTATAGCGTATCAATTGATGGCGATGTCACACAGGATGAGAGCAAGGATGGAATTTTTGATGATGACTTCGCCCTTGATGGAACTGGATTTGACGTCAGTACTGGATCGATTGCATTCTGACCATTCGATGAGCTCGGTACGAGACAAATCATTCTCAAGGTGCAGGATGAATTCATGAATACGACCAAACTTCCACTCCAACTCGAAATATACGCTCCTACTCCTCATATTCAATCACTGAGTGCCTCAGGACTTCTCCACTGAGACCTCAATATTCCATGAGCGGGAGAACCAGTGCATCTCATCAGGATACGATCAGGATCACCGGTCGACATCCTCTCAGGAGCAAAGAGCCTTTCGAATGATGCAGGACTCTTCTCGACGGGATCACTCTATACAGGAAGTGGTGCATGGTTCTCCTACACGGGCTGAAGGACTCGTATCGATGAGGCGACGGGGCTTCCATTCTCGAATGCAAATATCCGAGTCACTGTCCTTCCTGCAACAGCCATTGATCCTATGAGATTCCAGTACAGTAATACTGATGGTCGTCTTCTCTTTGAATCATTTCTCACACTGCCACCTTCGACAGCGATCCTCATAGAGAAGCCAGTCTCTGCTAGTGAGAACCCATATATACTCGTTCAGACTGATCCTTCCTACCGTGTAGAACTTGCTTCACTCTCTGATCCAAATATTCCAAATGGTGCCTACATCATCGACGCTGATCATATACCTCTGGCGGTCATTGCAGCCGATGGAAATATTGCTGCACTTGTTCCAGATATCATCCTCTCACCGATAGCAAAAGAAGGACATCTCCTCATCAGTATGACACGTTCAGGAAAGCATATCGCGGATCTACGGTATCAGATGAATTTCTTCTATACCGCGAAATAATTCCTTTTTGCATTTCACCCGACTCTCTCTATAATCGCCGAAACCTATTTCTTAGAAATTTTTTACCATGCTTCCACGAGTGACTCTCATCGGTCGACCGAATGTTGGGAAATCAAGCCTTTTCAATGCGCTTTCTCGTCATCGTATCGCCATCGTCTCAGATATTGAGAATACGACTCGAGATATTATTGAATATACTGTTCATGATGAAGAACAGGATTTTTCCTATATCCTTGCGGACTCTGGATGAATTGTCCAGGCGGATAATGAGACCCTCCTTTCTGACGTCCAATCACGAGTCGATCAAGCAATCCTTTCGTCTGACCTCCTCCTTTTTGTTCTCGAATTCGATCGAGTGACGGAGTTTGATGAGCAGATCGCGAAGCGCCTGCGTCGTGCAGGAAAGCGAGTCCTTCTCATAGCCAATAAGGCAGATAATCCCAAGCGTGCGGTTGAGTCCTATAATCTCCTCTCTCTCGGTTTTCCGGAAGTGATCCCCACGAGTCCGATGCAATCGCGTTGACTCGATGAGCTCAAACTGGCGATCGTTCGAGAGCTGAAGGATCAGGGATTTGTGACTACCTATGTATCTGACCTCCTTGATCCAAGTATCCTGAAGCTCGCGATCATCGGTCGTCCAAATGTCGGGAAGTCATCCCTCGTGAATGCCCTCGCAGGAGAGATGCGCTCGATCGTGAAGGATATGCCTGGAACGACTCGTGACTCGATCGATTCTCTGGTGGAATTTGCAGGCAAAGATATTTGCCTCATCGATACTGCAGGAATCCGACGAGCAGGGAAGGTTGGGAATGCAAATATCGAACAATGGTCGGTGATGCGAGCAGAGAGTTCGATAGAACGATCTGATGTTGTCGCCGTTGTGATCGATGCTTTTGACTGAGTGACGCATCAAGATGAGGTCATCGTCGGAAAAGCAATCGAAGCGAAGAAGTGAATCCTCCTTGTATTGAATAAGTGGGATAAAGTTCTCGAAAAGCCAAATGTTGGGAAGGATACAATCCTCGATCGATATATGCAGTACCTCTCGAAGAAGTTTGATTTTCTCTCCTATGCTCCCGTCGTCTTCACCCAGGCAATCGATGGAAAACGGATTGACCTCGTTCTCGAACATGCCCTCCAGATATTTGCTGAGCGACAGAAGCGGGTGAAGACAGGTATTTTCAATAAATTCCTCGAACAGATTTCCTATGACCACGCACCCACAGGGAGTAAGAAATCCCATAAACCTCGTATTTTCTATGGTTCACAGGTTGGGACGAATCCTCCGAAATTTCTGATCTCTGTGAATAATTCTGATCACTTCCACTTCTCCTATATTCGCTATATCGAGAACAAGATCCGTGAGATATTCGGATTCGAGGGAACGCCGATCGAGATCGAGCTCCGTTCTCGCAAGAGTATGTACAAGTCTGCTGAGAAGTGAGGATCGAAGGAGGAATACTTCTGAGAAGATGAACTCCATGAAGGTGAAGAAAAGAAAAAGGAACCAGTAAAAAAGAAAAAATCATTTTCCAAGAAGAAGCCGAGTAAGAAACCAACGAAGAAAGCAAAGTAATAGTTTTTGCATCGTATTATAGTATTTAAATTTGAATATTACTCATGATCCGTCATTCTCAACGGAGTGATAGTTAGTATACCCCTTGTGGGTGAGAATCCAGGTTTCTAGTTTTCTGGATCCTTCGTTTCACTCAGGATAACGGGGATAGAGAATCTTTCTCATCAAGTAAATTCACTATAATATCATCAATCTTTCTATCTATACCAAAAGGGATTCTCGTAAACGAGAATGACAAAATTTTATAGCAACTCAACTTGTATAAAAGTATCTTCTGTCATTCTGACGAAGGAAGATTCTGTATTTTTTCGAGCAGATCCTTCGCTCATCAGGATGACACAAATTGGAATATCATAATTCTTTATCACAATAACCGAATCTATGTCTCGTCGATTCCTCATCATCAATAGTATTTTCCTTGGTATCGCTACATTCGTTCAGTGGGGTTTGTCGGGGTTTCTCGGGGTTATCGGAGAAGCTATCGATCTCATCATGTGTGCAGGAGTTGCAACATTTCTGATTCTCCTTATCCGCTGGAATGCAAGGGATTTTCGTCGAGTCTATATTCGATCCTTCTTCTTCCTTTCAGGATTTCTCGGCATATGTTCGACGATTCTCCTCATTTTTATAATCATCCAGAATACATTTCCTGGTGCAGTAGGAAAAAGCATACTCACGAATTCTGAGAAAACGATTGTCTTCTACCAGATGTCTCATATCGCTACCCCGGCATTCTACACGGAGGTACAACATGATCTTCAGGTGCTTACCGATTCAGGATACACTATCTATGCAGAATGAGTCCGTCCAGGTACGACAGAGAATATGGAGCGATTTGATCGTCTCCTCTGAGTCAAGTTCACCGATACGCTCTATACCAAGATTGCCTCGACGATCTGACTTGTGGCACAAGATGCTTCTCTCTATTCCTGAATTGCATCAGGAAGTGTGAGAAATGTGGACATCTCCATCGATGATATCATGGCACGTATTGGCACGGGAAAGATCCTTCCTCCTCCCATCGATCTCGAGAAAGAGCTCGATCGGGGAGATCTTCAGGAGACTGGATTTCTTTTTTCTCCGCTGATGCGAGCGGTTTTCAACTTCTTCCTCAAGCATGAGAACGGTCTCGATCGTATGGAGCTTGCTCTTGATACTGGACTCTTCTCGGGTATTCTTCATGATCGAAATATTCATATTGTTGATACACTTCAAAGAGAGACTGACAAGAATATCGTGCTTGTCTATGGGGCGCTCCATTTCCAGTGAGTGTATGATCTTCTCAGGGCGCATGATCCTCGGTGGAAGATTACCCGAGTCGACCCACTCTATCCATATTCATACTAGGAAGTCAAATCTTCCACAAGACTTTACTTTGATTTTCATCGGACTTTTCCTATACTCTCTACACATCTTTTTCGAAGATACTTTTTTCATTTTTTCACTTCATGGCACCAAAAACTCAAAAATCACCCAAGAAATCTCCACCAAAAATCCCAAATCTTGCAAAACTCCCGAAAGGAGCGAGTGTCAAAGTCTATGAGATTACCACAAAAACGCTTCTTTTTCCAGTTCTCTTTATTCTTGGATGACTTATCCTTTTTTATGGACTGAAGAACTACCTTGCAACAGAGAAAATTACCTACGATGATACCATCGGACTCAATCAGATTGTTCAGGGATACAATTCATGAACCTATGAAGAGATTATCGTCCAGGGAACCACCCTTGAAGCCCGCAAGCCCGCAATCGATAATGTCGTCAGTGGTAAGATTATTAAATTACGCAGCGTCGATCGTACCATTATCCCTGCCAATCTCGAGATCACCAGTATTGGTCTCGCGAATCCTCTCAATCCTACGAAGGTCACCATCAAGGATGAGGGGTGGGGGAAAGTCCTCTCTGATGTACTTCCATCGCTTCTCGGAACAGTGCTCTTTATCGTTCTCCTCTTCTTCCTCATGGGACGTATGGGTGGCGGTGGCATGGGGAGTCCCATGGCATTCATCAAGAGTCGAGCTCGGGTCTATGATCCTGAGATGGATGAGAAGGTCACCTTCGATAATGTTGCAGGGGCGGATGAGGAGAAAGCAGATCTCATCGAGATCGTTGACTTCCTCAAGAATCCTCAGAAGTATAAGGACCTCGGAGCAAAGATCCCTCGTGGAATCCTCTTACAGTGACCTCCAGGAACAGGAAAGACACTTCTTGCTCGTGCGGTTGCTGGTGAATCAGAAGTTCCATTTTTCTCGATCTCTGGTTCTGAATTCGTCGAGATGTTTGTCGGTGTTGGTGCGGCTCGTGTCCGTGATCTCTTCAAGGATGCACGTGAGAATGCTCCATCGATCATATTCATTGATGAGATCGATGCGATCGGGAAAAAACGTTCTCCTGGTATCGGAGGTGGACATGATGAGCGAGAGCAGACGCTCAACCAGATTCTCACAGAGATGGACGGATTCGATAATGATACCAATGTGATCGTCATGGCAGCCACCAATCGTGCGGATGTCCTCGATAAGGCACTCCTCAGACCTGGACGATTCGATCGCAAAGTGACGATCAATCTCCCAACCCTCGAAGACCGAAAGAAAATCCTCGAAGTTCACTCGAAGGGGAAACCATTTTCCGATGATGTGAAGATGGACAAGATCGCGGCGATCACGGTCGGATTCTCGGGTGCTGAGCTCGGAAATCTCCTGAATGAGGCCGCAATTCTGGCTGGTAAGAATAGTGCGAAAAGTATAACTATGGCGATGATTCAGCAATCCATCGAGAAAGTCGTCATGGGAAATGAGAAAAAATCCCTCCGCATGACGGAACATGAGAAAAAACTCACTGCCATTCATGAGATCGGACATGCCCTCGTCGGCAAGATGCTTCCTCATACAGATCCGGTCCACAAGATCTCGATCCTCCCTCGTGGTGGTGCAGGTGGGGTCACATGGTTCCTCCCAGAGAAGGATCGCACCTATACCTCGAAGGCAAAGTACCTCGATGAGCTCGCAACGCTCTACGGTGGTCGTGTCGCAGAAGAGGTATTCTTCGGGACTGAGTATATCACCACTGGAGCGAGCTCTGATATCGAGAAAGCGACAGAGATCGCTCGTGCGATGGTCATGCGATTCGGCTTCGATCCAGAGATAGGGCCAGAGAACCTCGCCCCTGATATGAGTGAAGGGAACTATCTCGGAGGACAAGGCAATAGCAAAGTGATCTCTGATAAGACGCAGGATCTCATCGACTCCAAGGTCCGCAAGCTCCTCCTCGATGCCTATGCCCTTGCGAAGAAGATTATCACCACCAACAAGGAACTCCATGAGAAGCTCGCAAATGCTCTCCTCGAAAGAGAAGAAATGTTGCAAGATGAGTTCGATGCCTTCTTCGAAGGGATGACGAGTGTTCCGCAGAAAGTAGCGATGTAGTACTATATACTATTCCGTCATTCCTGCAACGAAGGTGATTTGAACGAGAGTCTAAGAGAATATCCGCTAAGGGAAGGCAGGAATCCAAATTTTAGAAGAAGAATCTCTCATGAAAGTGGGGGATTTTTCTGTTTGGAGAATAGGATACTTTCCATAAGATACGGATATGTATACCCTCCAGTCTTACCTCTCACAGATACAATCTTCTCTGGCTTCAGGTCATGCGACAGAGCATACCTATCGACCCGCACTGAAGGAACTTTTCGAAACCATCACTGGATTCATCGTCCACAATGAGCCAAAGCGAAGTGAACACTGAGCTCCTGATTTTGTCTTTCTCGATGGCATGATCCCGATGATGTATGCTGAGGCGAAGGATATCCATATCTCCCTCGATAAGATCGAGAAATCCGAACAGCTCGCGAGGTATTTTGGATATCCGAAACTCATCCTTACGAATGGTATCGAGTTCCGATTCTACAATAACGGTATACGCTATGGTGAGGCGATTGTTATAGCTCGGAAGGAGGGGAATATGCTCGATATAGCCCCTGAGAAGTTCAGTATTCTCGAGAATGAGATGAAGGCATTCATGACGGATTATATCGATACGATCCGTTCTGCAGGGCATCTCGCGAAGATCATGGGATGAAAGGCTCAGCGTATCAGAGATAATCTCCGTGAGATGATGGGAAATACTGAGAAATATCCCGATATCTGGAAACTCTACCATACTTTCAAGTCTGAGATTCTCCACGACCTCACGACGCATGATTTCGCTGATCTCTATGCTCAGACGCTTGTATATGGTCTCTTTGTTGCTCGCTATCATGATCAGACTCCAGAAGACTTCACTCGTTCAGAAGCTCGTGACCTCGTCCCGAAATCGAATCCTCTCCTACGACGCTTCTTCGATCATATCGCATGAGAAGGCTATGAGAAGCGTCTCGAATATATCGTCGATGAGCTCTGTCGGGTATTTGCTCATGCTGATGTGCATGCACTCATGCACTGAGTCTACCAGAAGGAAACACATGATCCAGTGATTCATTTTTATGAAGACTTTCTGAGTGAATATGATAGCGGTCTCCGCATGCAGAGATGAGTTTTCTATACGCCTGCTCCTGTCGTGAAGTTCATTGTACGGGCGATCGATGATGTTCTGAAGACGCACTTTCATCTCCCGAAGTGACTCGCCGATACGAGCAAGATCCAGATCGAGCGAGATATCCAGAAATACGATAAAAAATGAGAGCGAAAAACAGAAATGATCGAGACACATCGTGTCCAGATCCTCGATCCTGCTACGGGGACGGGGACATTTCTCGATGAGATTGTCCGGTATATCTATGCCAAGATGAGTGGTCAGGCGGGTATGTGGTCGAGCTATGTGAATCAGGATCTCCTCCCTCGTCTCCATGGATTCGAGCTCATGATGGCGAGCTATACGATTGCTCATCTGAAGCTCAGACTCACTCTCGCAGAGACTGGTGTTACTGACCTCGAGAAGCGCCTCCAGATATACCTCACGAACTCCCTCGAAGAGGCAAAAACCGCGAAAGAAGATCAATGAACGCTTTTCTGACTCCTTGAGTCGATCACCGATGAAGCAAAACAAGCGGATGAAGTGAAGCGGGATAAGCCTGTGATGATCGTCGTCGGGAATCCTCCATATAGTGTGAGCAGTACGAATAAGTCAAAGTGGATTCAGGATCTCCTCATCGATTACAAAAAGTGACTTGGTGAAAAGAAGATCAACCTCGATGATGACTATATCAAATTCATACGATTTGGAGAGGAATTGATCTCGAAAAATGGTGAGTGAATCCTTGCCTATATATCGAATAATTCCTTCATAGATGGCATCACTCATAGACAGATGCGCAAGCATCTTATGGAAACATTTGATGAGATCTATATCCTTGATCTCCATGGAAGCTCGAAGAAAAAAGAAACCACTCCTGGTGGAGGGAAAGATGAAAATGTTTTCGATATCATGCAGGGTGTAAGTATCAATATCTTTATCAAAAATTCCCCTCATTGAGGGGTGTCGCGAAGCGACGGGGTGGATAAAAAACTCGCGAATGTATATCATTACGACCTTTATGGAAAACGTTCAGAGAAATACACTTGGCTCGAAAGCAATGGTCTCGAAAATTCCCCTCATTGAGGGGTCGCCGAAGGCGGGGGTGGAGGTTTCCGAGAACTGCAACCAGTAGAACCATACTACTTCTTCGTACCAAAAGACTTTGGTGCAAGTGAAGAGTATGAGAAAGGATTTAAAGTTGATGAGTTGTTTCAAGTATTCTCGAATGGCATAGAGTCGCAAAGAGATAGTTTTTCCATATCATTTATTTCTTCAAAAATAGAGGAAATTATCTCAAAATCAAAAATTAAGGCTATAGAGGAAATTCGATTGGAATTTGATGTTTGAGCTGATTGAAGAGATTGGAACTTAAGGCTGGCAGTTTCTGATTTGCAAAATGGAAATTGAGTCATTGAGAAAATAGCTTACAGACCATTTGATAGTAGATTTACTTATTACTCAAGAAAAGGTTGATTTCTCGCATATGGTAGGCAGAAGGTAAGTAATCATATTGTTTGAAAAGATAATCTTGTATTGGCTACAACAAAAAAGAATAGACAGCTTAGTTTATGATATACTTTTATTTCAAAGAATATTATCGATAGACACTTTCTTGATTCCGCATCAGATTCTCTTAGTTTTTTCCCTCTCTATCTCTACACCGACTCAGCAGATACTACCACCTCGTCGCTTCGCGACACCCCTCAAGGAGGGGAATTCCCAGACAGAACTCCGAACCTTGATGCGACGATATGGTGTAAGATTAGTGAAAGTGTCGGTCGTGAGACAACTCCAGAGGAGATACTCGACTATATCTATGCGGTGCTTCATTCTCCGAAGTATCGAGAAAAATATAGGGAATTCCTGAAGATTGATTTTCCACGAGTGCCATATCCGACTTCTCGTGAGTCATTTGAGGCTCTGGTGAAGCTCGGGGGAGAGCTCAGAGGACTCCATCTGCTCGAGTCACCGAAGGTTCAGGATTATATCACGACTTTTTCTGTCGCTGGAAGTGGTGAAGTGGAAAAAGTGACTGTTCAGGATTCCCCTCTTGAGGGGTCGCCGAAGGCGGGGGTGGATATTTCTGATGATCCTTCCTGGGCAAAAAATTCACTCTTCCCATACTGGTCACTTCCAAAAAATAAGGAACTTATAGACCGAGCAAAG
>JANPGO010000054.1:0-21041 GCA_031423995.1 Candidatus Altimarinota bacterium
AGGATTTAGCTCTTAGATGGAACATTTCAGGAAAACCCTAAGTTCTAAAATCTAAGTTCTAAAATCTGAAATTATACTACTGAAACATAGGTATCACGATAGATACGTCCATCGAAGCGAGTTCGGCGTTTCTCCTGAAACTGGACGAGACCATCACGGACAGCAAAGAGTGTGAAGTCAACACCCTGCTCGACACCAGTACCTGCCCAGAAGGTATTCCCTTTCTGACGGATGATGATGTTTCCAGAGATTGCTGGTTGTCCACCATAGATTTTTACACCAAGTCTTTTTGCTTGTGAGTCACGACCATTCGCCGTGGATCCCATCGCTTTTTTATGTGCCATATTCCCGAATTGTTAATTATTAATTGAAAATTGTAAATTACTTATTGTTCGCGAATCGAGCAAATGCTTTATTCGCTTCAGCCATCTTGTAGACATCGAGCTTTTTCTTGATTGCCGTACCAGTTTCAGTAGCGGCATCGATGAGCTCTTGCGCGAGGAAGTGACAGAAATCTTTTCCACTTTTACCACGAGCAGCTCCGAGAATCCAACGAGAAGCGAGTGCAAATGAACGACCTGGAGGAACCTCAGTAGGAACCTGATAGATCGAACCACCAACTCTCTTCGGACGACACTCGATCTTGGGCATAGTGTTATCGATCGCCTTATCAAAAACCTCTTCAGGATTGGTATATCCCTTTTCACGGAGAATATCGAATGTCTGATTGAGAATCTTGTATGCGAGTGTTTTCTTTCCGCACTTCATCACATAGTTCACGAACTTCGCAAGTCGCTCGTTCTTTGTGGTGAATGCTACGCTTCCTTTGGTACTCATAGTTGGGAGATTAATAGTGTAATAGTTTTTTTGAATAGATTGTAGAATTGAGTTTTTGATTTTTTTGAAACCAATGAACTGTCCTACTCACTACTACTTCTTTGCCTTTGGTCTTTTTGCACCATAGAGGCTACGACTCTGACCACGTTTGTCGACACCCTGACAGTCGAGAACTCCACGGACGATGTGGTATCGTACACCTGGAAGATCCTTCACACGTCCACCTCGAATCATGACAACCGAGTGCTCTTGGAGATTGTGTCCTTCACCTCCAATATAGGAGATGACCTCATATCCATTCGTGAGACGAACCTTTGCAACCTTTCGAAGGGCTGAGTTTGGCTTCTTCGGAGTACTCGTGTACACCTTCAGACAAACACCTCGACGTTGTGGAGCTGTGAGAGGGCTCATCGTCTTCTTGAGACTATTTCTGTTGAATTGGAGTGCTGGAGACTTACTCTTGCGAGTTGGATCCTTTCTCTTTGCACGGACGAGTTGGTTGATAGTAGGCATAAATTGAGTTATAAGTTATGAGGTATGAGCTATGAGATGTGTAAGAAAATTACATCTTATATCTCATATCTTATAGTTTCGAGTGGACTAACGCTTTGACCATGATGGACCCTTACGAGCCTTATGGAGACCTGGTTTCTTTCGCTCAACCTTGCGAGCATCTCGGGTGAGGAGACCTGCACCCTTAAGAGTTTTTCGAAGATTGATATCTGCTGCGACGAGTGCGCGAGCAAGTGCATGACGAATCGCTTCTGCCTGTGCATTTTCCCCAGAACCCGCAACCTTCACGTCGAAGTGGAATGATTCGTAGACACCTGCGGTCTTGAGTGGAGCGTAGATCTTCGTAAAAAGATCTGCTCGCTTCACAAACGTTTCGAGTGCTTGACTGTTGGCTGTATTCTCACCTTTACCTGCATAGAGGCGAATCTGAGCGACTGCTGTCTTGCGACGACCAACGGCATATACGTATTTTTTCTCTGACATAGGAAGTGAAGATAAAAGTTATGAGGAAAATTGGAGTGAATTATTAGAGTTCGATCGCTTGGGGCTTCTGCGCTTCGAAATCATGACTTGATCCGATCACGAGCTTGAGACGGATAGACATATCGCTTCGGAGCTTGTTCTTCGGGAGCATTCCTTCGATTGCATGTTGGAGGATATGACGTGGGTTTTTTTCTCGCATTTTTCCGAGAACGGTCTCCTTGAGTCCACCCATATATTGAGAGTGTGAACGATACATCTTGACAGATTCCTTCTTTCCCGTGACAGCGATCTTCTCAGTATTGAGAACGATGACATATGCACCATTATCAATGTGTGGAGTATAGTCAACCCGATCGCGACCAGCAATGAGCCGAGCGATACGAGTTGCGAGGCGACCGAGATTTTTTCCACTGGCATCAACGATGTACCATGTACGTTCATTACCGAGAAGTTGTTTTGCAACGAGAGTTTTCATGAGAAATTGAGAATTTAGAATTTAGAATTGAGAATTGAGAAGGAAGGAATTATTGTACTGAATTCTTGCTTCTTGATTCTGGTATCTGTTATACGAGTTCGATACGAACGAGCTTTGCCGAGTCACCATCACGAAACTTGATCGGAGTGATACGAGTATATCCACCTGGCTGATCCTTGTACTTTGGAGCAAGAGCGAGGAGTGCAACACTGGAATCCTTCGTGAAGAGTTCTGCACCAATGAGACGGATCTTATTGTACTCTGTATGATCAGAGTTCGCAACATCGATCAGTCGGTGTGCATGAGGAACGATTGCGAGGGCTCGCTTCTCGGTTGTCTGAATACTCTTGTGAGTGAAGAGACCAGTGAGGAGATTGCGAACTGCAGACTTTCTCTGAGCTTTATCCATTCCACTGAGATGGAGATGTTTCTTGACACGGTGTCTCATACTACTTTAATTGTTAATTTTTAATTGTGAATTATTCATGATTTAGTCATCTCCGAGGAGTTTGAGACCACGAGATCTGAGTGCATCTCGAACTTCGGTCATTGCCTTCTTTCCGAATCCTTTGATCGAAGAGAGTTTTGCCTCTGTACATTTGGTGAGCTGTTCGATCGAGAGGATATCTCCATTGACGAGCGCATTGAGGGTACGAGGTGAGAGTCACATGATTTCGATCGGAGTATAGGTCTCCTTTTCGAGATCAGCCTTAACTTCTTGCTTCTCTTTCTCGATGACTTCTCGGATATCAGAGATGAATTCTCCTCCAACCTGCAGCTTCTCTTCATTGAAGAGGGTAAAGTAGGATTCGAGCATACGAGCCGAGAACTTCATGACATCTGATGGAGTCATGATCCCGTTCGTTGTGACGATCATCTCGAGCGAGTCGAGATTGGTGATCTCACCATAACGAGTGTTCTTGATTTCGTATTTGACGTTCTGGACAGGAGAGAAGTTCGCATCGAGAACGAGAACCTCCACATCATCTTCGCGTTTTTTGAGATCTTCGATAGAAGCATATCCAACATTGCGTTCGATACGTATCTGCATCGAGAAATCAAATCCAGCATCGACGGTAGTGATATAGCAATCAGCATTGATGATCTCAACTCCACCTGGACACTTGATGTCGGCACCAGTGACGATCCCACCTTTTTTCTTGGTGAGAGTAATCCATTCGACATCAGTTGTCTCCTTAGCAATCACGAGTGACTTGATATTGAGCATGATATCGAGAATAGACTCACGAACTCCTGGAAGAGTCATGTATTCATGAGAAGCACCAGCGATTTTGATTCCTGTAACACGAGTCCCTGGGATCGATGAGAGCATGACACGACGAAGCGAGTTCCCGAGAGTGACACCATAGCCACTTGGGAGTGGTTCGATGATAAATTTTTCTTCTGTTGCAGAGATAACTTCACGGCGGATTTTTGGAACTCCAATGGTATTATGGATGATGTGCATAAACCGATATGAGGTGAAGGACTAAACGCGGGGAACGGGAATGCTTATTTTGAGTAGAATTCTATGATACGCTGAACATCAATCATTTGATCGAAGTCTCCTTTTTCTGGAAGACTCGTGACAGTAATAGAGAGTTTCTTGGGATCGACGGTGAGCCATTTTGCCTGAGAGACCTGAGCTGCTGCATTCTTCGAGGCGAAAGCCTGGAACTCTTCGACGAGTGACTTATAGAGTGGGGATTCTTTTGCTCGTTCCTTGAGGGTGATAACATCACCGATCTGAACTTCATAGGAAGGAATATTGAGTTTTTTTCCATTGACGAGGAAGTGCGCATGACTGACACACTGACGAGCCTGCATAATCGTACGAGCGAAATTTGCTCGGAGGACGACCGTATCGAGACGAGTCTCGAGAAGTCGGAGCATTGCATCACCCGTGACTTCATTGGCCTTCACTGCCTTCTCATAGTAGCGAGCAAACTGCTTCTCTGAGAGTGCAAATTGACGTTTTGCTGCTTGCTTCTTGCGGAGCTGGACACCAAACTCAGACATCTTTCCAGCTCGCTTGACACGACGATGGTTGTTCTCGAGATTATACTTCTCTGTACCGAAGAGGTTGTATCCTTCTCGACGGCAGAGCTTCATTTTTGGTCCTGTGTAACGCATGATATTGAGAGATAAGAGATAAGTTATGAGATATAAGAGGGCGAAGAGGAAACCTTATCGTTTATATCTTATAGTTTATACCTGGTATTAAAGCTTACGAGCCTTTCGTTTTCGACATCCATTGTGTGGAACGGGAGTGATATCATAGATCGCGACGAGTTCGACACCAGAGTTGATCACTCCACGGATTGCCTGCTCACGACCAGCTCCTATTCCCTTCACATAGACGGAAGCCTTCTCGACATTATGGAGGGTTTTTGCTTTCGATACTGCCTGCTCGCTCGTAATCTGAGCAGCGTATGGAGTTGCTTCACGAGCCCCCTTGAATCCTGCAGTCCCACCAGTTGACCATGTGAGGACTTGACCCGCGAGGTCAGAGACCACAACATGAGTATTGTTGAGGGTTGCAGTGATCGAGATGACCGCAATAGGAACGTTCTTTCGGGTTTTTTTGGAGCGACGGAGTGTAGCTTTTGCCATAGGAGTAATTATAAATTATTAATTGTGAATTGTGAATTGAATGACTGCATATGGATGTACCATTTACAATTTACAATTTTTTACTTCTTCTTATTCATGACGGTAACAACTTTTCCTTTTCGAGTACGAGCGTTCGTCTTGGTGCGTTGACCACGGACGGGGAGACGCTTCTTGTGTCGTGAACCTCGGTATGAACCAATTTCCTGAAGACGCTTAATATTGGTCGATACTTCTCGGCGAAGATCACCTTCGATGATGATCGTCTTGAGTTCCTCACGAATCATATCAAGTTCTGCTTCAGAGAGCGTACCCATCTTCTTCGTGAAGGGAATGCCGACCTTTGCAAGGATCTTCTGAGCGAGAGGACGTCCAACACCATAGATATACATCAGTGAGATATCTGCGTGTTTCCCGTCTGGGAGATTGACTCAAGCAATACGTGCCATAAGAATAGAATTTAGAATTTAGTTTTTAGAATGTAGAGGAGACAACTATGACTCTGCACTGTGTCTCTGCTCTCGATTTAGCCTTGTCGTTGTTTGTGCTTTGGTTCTTGACATATCACACGAACGACTCCCTTACGGCGGATGACGACACATTTATCACAGATCTTCTTGACGGATGGGCGGACTTTCATACGGAGAAAAGTTAGGATTGAATTTTTTTGATACTCGGTGTACAAATCTTCGAATGAGGAATGATACTATAATTCTCATTCCTTGATTTCTCGAAATATTTCGATTATCGTCGATTGTTGTTGTTCTGCGGTGACCTCTGAGGCGCGTTGGCATTCGGTTTGCGGAAGACGATGCGACCACGGGTGAGATCATAAGGAGTGAGCTCAACCACGACCGTATCACCTGGAATGAGTCGGATGAGATTTTTCTGCATCTTGCCACTCACATAGGCTCTGATAACCATATTTGAGAATGCTTCTGGGAGCTCTACTTCAAATATTGCACCTGGAAGGGCTTTTAGCACTTTCCCTTCGACTTCGATTTTATCATCTTTTGGCATAGGGATCGAATAGACTAAAGTGAACGTACAAAAAAAGCTCGTGTAGTATATAAAATTGGATAGATAATGCAAATGATTTTCGAAAAAACGCTTGCTTCCATGTACAGAAGCGACAGAAGAGTATATATGAGGGATTGTAGTGAGTCAATTTTGTAGTCAGCAACAGTTTGATTCTGAGAGATCATGGAAGATGAAAGTGAGAAAAAGTTGACATAAATAATATTTTATATATTAACTATTATAAATATAATGCTTAAACTTCAAGACTCTCTTCGAGTACAAACATCCTATTGATGAGACAGTCGGATTGTATCAGAACAAACCTACTGAACCTATCGATCAAGCAGTGCAGACACCGCTCTTATTTCCAGAGTTTCAGAGAATAATACTTCAGATGGAGAAGAACTTCAGCATGCTATAATCGAATTTCGGAGGCTAGTGAATCAAAAAAAACGTGGTTTTGACAGACTTATTCAAGCAAGCGACCATGATAATAGTAGCAAAAACTATATACGAGCACGTCTTGAGGTTCAAAAAGAAGATCCGGGATGCATCCATACTATTAAAGAAATCCTCCAAAAGCATGGTCTAGCAGTACCACTCTTTATGGGAGACTGGCTTGTGACTCGTGATGGAAAAGCTCAGGCTGAAGCCTGTGGAACACGTCGATTCGCAGATATACAGACCTATTTGACACCATGGTACCATAAAAACTGACTTATCACTGATGAAAAACATCCATATAGACGTAATGGTACGGGTTGAAAGTTCGTGCACCTTTCTAATTGATGTGGGAGTGGAGACATTATGCTCGAGAATCAGTCAAATACTGACCTGCCTTTCTGAAAGGGAAAATGAACTACTACTGATTACTGGAGTGAAGTAGGACTTTGTGATAAGATTTATTTTTCTCTCTCAGCTCTCTTTCGAAGGTGTTTAAAGCCTTGACATAACCAAGAGCATATTCTAGAGTTCTGTGATTTTCTCACAACATGCATCAATAAAGACATACAAGTGCATCGGAGAGATACTCCAGATGATCCACACTATCTTGAGATAGACATTAATTATCTGCAAGAGTATTTGCTTGAAAATGCTTCGTGATACGAAAAAAGAATAAAAGATAATACCTATCAGAGTGATGATGAATTTCCTGATGGGAAAGAAACTGTTCGATTAAGTAAAAATGCAGTTGATCTAGTAAAAAGCTTTATTCGAAACCCCAGGGAAGAACTAGACAAGTATTTTGTATCTGAATTCCAGAATGGTACTATTGATGGAATTGCACCGTTTCTGTTTCATAATATATTTGTATGAAAATTTGAAGAGTTTGATAATATTTTTTCAGGAAATGAGCCATGTTTTCATATGATTACTTCTGTTCGTTGAAGTTCTCATATCGATAATATTGCGTATAAAAATCTCCTCCGAAATTCTTGTAAAAAACTCAAATCTGGTGGAATTATCATCGATGATGGAATACGGAGATCTTACACAAGAGAATGCAGATGGAAAGAAATGGTAGAACTTTCTGAAGAACTTGGGGAAGATTATAAGTTTCACTTTATCAAGTCATCAACATGAGAGATTTTATCAGTTTTTATACAACGAATTGCAACGACACCAAAATGAGAAAAAGTATTTCTCACGCCATATGAAATCAAGGAAGGAATTACTTGAAAAGATGGGGGTATAGCAATACCGATAAATACTTACGGGAAAGATGACCTAAGTGAAAAGACGTATCTTGTTCAAGCTGAAGTACGATGAGCGATCATGGCGGGTCTCCTCTGATGACATGATCGTGAAGAAAGTGATTGGGACTCGTTGCTCAAACTTGGTCCGGTACAAGATGCAATAGATAGTACGGAATCTGCGTTTAGAAAGATTACCGATCATGTAGTGATACAATGAAGCTCACGACAATCAATAAAAGAATATATAGTGAGTATTTCTGCTCAAGTATTTGAAAAGCTATGAAATCATATAATTAAAACTAATAGTTCAGCAGATATTATTAGTTCGCTTCAAAAGTTATCAAATAAGCCAAAAAAATGACGTAAACCAGCATATCAAGAATAGACTTCTTAGAATGCATTCATCACGATCTCAACAAGCTTGATATATCGTTGAAGGAATTCATTCTCATAGAAGTCGAGGTTCGATCAAGACTTCATGAGGAAGGTGATAGATCCTACACATCCTGATCGTGAGTCCAATACCACGGTTACTGCAGATGAGAAATGTTCCGAGAGGAGTTGTTTGACCATGGGAGAGTGCCTCTCCGTAGCCAGATCCATGATCTGATATGGAGCACCTGTGAGTATTGCTTGCTCCGTCCAGCTTCAGAGAAGTGGTATTGATTTGAAACTCCGCATATCACTCTCGAATCCAAAATGTGCTTTTATGGTGAGTTCCTTTGATTCTGAATCAAGGATCCTGATAATACATGCATCTGATCCACTGATGATCATGAGTCCATTAATCACTGTATGAAATATTTTCTTTGGATCATATCCATTGGTGACCATATTGATCAGGTCGTTGATATAATCATTCTGACGTTGAATCTTCCCGAGCCACTCATAAGCATCTTTGATCTTCTGGTAGCGAGATGCAAGCTCTATATCTGCCTTCTTCTGGAGAGTAATATCTCGAACAATACAGAGAAATATGGGTTCATGACCTCCTCATTTTTCATGGACTGGCGTGATGGAGATATTGACCGTTCTCTGTCACTCTTCCTTGCTAGGAACACTCAATTCTACTGATTCAAGCTTATCCTTATGAATATTCTGGATAGCTGAGGGAGTAATTGAAGGAAAGAGAAAACTAATGTCCTTTCCCTCAACTTCTTCAGATTTATATCCGAAGATTTTTCGAGCTCATCGATTCCACGAGAGGATAATACCCTGCAGACTCAGGAGCATGATGCCATCTCCTGCCTGCTCCACTGCTTGTGAGAGGATTCTCTCCGATTTTTCCTTCTTTCTGAGGTCTCTGAGATCTGTCATGATTCAGACGGTTCCGCCATTTGGAAGCGGGGCACCACTGAGGAGAACCGGAACAATTTTTCCATTTTTTGTGAGAAGATTTCCTTCATAGCTCGATGCTCTTCCTGATTTTCTCTCATTCTGATTCGTTTTTTTCACGGTCTTGGAACTCTCTGGATCCCAGAAATCATATGACTCTCTTCCAATCATTTCCTCGAGCGGATATTCCATAATTTCGCAGAACTTCGGGTTCGCATAGACCGTTCTCTCATGATCGTCTCAGACCCATACGGCTTCGTTCATGAAGCTGATGAGTTGGGTATAGAGTTCCCAATCATATGAAGACTCAACTGATTTCTGTGCCATGAGAAATATGTGATGAATAAATGAATTTACATGTATTACTTCCTCTGTACCATCTTGTAGAATTCCAGTGTATCCCCTTCCATGATGGTGACATCACCCTTGAAGTTGATGCCACAATCTTCTCCTTCGATGGTTTTTTGAGATGAAAGATTCATGCGAATGGTATTCATGACGAACAACATGTCAACTTCGTTTCTGAGCAATTGAGGAATTGTCTGGAGAAGGTTCATGTTAGAAGACTATGTATATTGATCTAGAGTACTCACTATTTCTATTAATCGTCTAAAGCTCTCTCTTTGCATTTTGCTCGCATTTCACTAGACTTCTGAAGGAATTTTCACAGTTAATTGTCTATGACATTCATCAAAATTTTTATCAGTACTCTATTCATTGGTATCAATCTTTGAATACTTTCTTGCGATATTCGAACAAGGAAAATTCCAAATATATTGATATTGATTCTTTGATTCCTCCTTCCATTCTGGTTATGGATCTTTCCTGGAGAGAGCATAGAAAAACTGATATCTTCGGGAATTCTCTCTTTATCCTGTATCGTATGAGGAATATTTTACTATAAAGAAAGTGGCATATTCGGTGCAGGAGATATAAAATATGGTGCGCTTCTTCTTCTGTTTCTTGCAGGAAAGCCTATTTCTCTCTTCATTGGAAATATTGGTATTCTCACATTTTTGACACTGATTTTTTGGTGCTCTCTTCTAATAGGGAGGATACTTGCTCTGCGAGGAAGCATTGTTCCTCTGATAAAAAATCTCTCCCTTTCTCGACAAAAAATGGGGAAAATGCGTGAAAATCTGCTTTTGAGTATTTTTGATTGGGTTATCATTGGTTTTCTCCTTTCATTTTTTATAAAGGATTTCTGGGCATTGGTACTGCATATTGAGCCTCTGGGAAATTGAGAATATTTCTTTTTACTTTCTCTCATCATCTTTCTTCTGCGACCTAGAATACACTCTACAATAACCAATCCCGAGAGAAGAAGTTATTCTCATTTTGTGATCATTTTCTATGTTGGATATCTGATTGAGAGGAATTGATATGAAACTTTTTGGTCAATATTCATCTCATATATATCAAATATATGGATGTATGCTCTATTTTTTACTGGTATGAACACTGCCACAAGGAAACTTTTCCGTTTTTCTGATACTTTATTCACAAAAAAATGAAGTGAAAATACGCTTCATACCATACCCTATTCTGTCATTATATTTTGAGGGTTTTTCCTTGGAGTATTTTTCGATATTAATCTCCTCACCCTTCTGGGGAATACTCCTATGAATTAATAAAAAAGTTCTGAACTTACGGCTTGTACCTGTTGAAAGTGAGTGATCATATGTCCTCTGATTCAGGAAAGAATCTCTCGGGAAAGGTGTGTTTTTTTGAGAAACCCTAAGCATTCCTGATGAACCCGACGAATCTCTTCGAGAATGTCACTTCCGAGCGGACTGAGTCGAGAATACTTATCGAGTACTTGGAGAGAGAGTCCATTTTTGAAGACATATAGAGCTGCCTTCTCAAGCCAGATATGTGGAAGAGTGAGGATACCTAATACATGGGCATTTAGGATAACCCAATATGCTCATACAAGAGCGTGCACTCAGAGATATATCCCATGGATTGGGCGAGGATCGGGTCGATATGGAGAGTAAAATATTTCCCTTCGATCATTGAGGATGAGAAGTTCTGTCTGGAGAATGAGATTGAGTTTATTGTGATTATACTCATGAAGAATCGCTTCGAGAAGAGCAATTTCTGGATTATTCATCTGAGGATAGCTCATCACAAGATGACCAATAGCGTTCGTATAAGAACCGGAATTATGAACCCCATAACTCACGTCAAAGGGAATAACTTTTCGAATGACTCACTCTATTTCACCCATAAATCCCGGTGAAACTGAACGCAGGATATCAAACGATTTTGAAAAAAGCAGTGCCCATTCCTCTTGCGACTTAGATCAAAATGTTACCCCAATTTTCTGTGCAGCATGATCTGGGTGTGAGTGTTTCTCGATATCAGGATTATAAAATTTCGTAGTGATTTTTATTTTTGTCCCCAGTATGTATTGGCTATTATCTCAATCTTGTATTCCCTTTCAATCTCTCGACTTCTTGAGTTCCTCTATGAGTAGATTTCGATACTCCTCATCGTGAGAATCATACCGTGATGCATACGATAAAAGGAGACTATGTATATCTGGGTAGAGCAGAAAATCATCGGAAGGTACATCACTGTGTATATGAGTCTTCCAGAGTCCTTGAAGTTTGAGAAGAAATGCAGAGCTATACTCTGAAATCAGTGGATTTGGGGTATACCCGAGTGTAGAGAGGTGCATGAGACTACTTTCAGTTATGAATCTTGTGAACGATAGTTTTCCTTTCCTCTAGCGAGAGTTTTTGAGGCTTATACTCAACGAAAGAATAGTATCCAATATGATTCTTTCCGAACGACTCGGCTGGTTTTGCCATCCAGACTCAAGCACAGATTATATTGAGATCACATCCTTCACAAGCCTTTCATTTATCATGATAGAATGCTTCTGATTTTTGAATAATAATTTCTCTCTCATCAAGAAAATGAACCATACGCTCTTCATTTTTTACAATTTTCCGGGTCTCAGTAGAAAAATGTTCATATCATCGCATATAACATAGTGGAACCCTCTCGACTCGAAATGTTTTTGAATGATCATCAAGGTATTGCATCGCTCGTTGAAGGGGAAGTTGAAATGCCTCAAAATTAGGGAGTGTCGAAAGTGCTGTATCAGTTTTTCTCATCATATACGGATCAAGGTTGTTCCAGATAAAGTGTTGAATTTCTGGAAATTGCTTCAGAAGAAATTTCACTGTTACATCGAGATGATCCTGATTATAATGATTGATAACAGTGTTTATTTGGACCCTCACTCAAAGTGACAAAGCATTTTTTATCGAGAGCATAAGTTTTTTCCATGATCATGGAGTATCCGTCAGAAAGTCGTGAATTCTATAGTTATAGGAATAGACAGAGAAATGAATGAGCTCAAGTCAGGCCTCGGCGAGTTTTTTCATATAAGGAAAGCTCGCACACATCATTCCATTTGAAATAATGCGAGATTCAATTCATCATTTTTTTGCGTATTCAATCCATCTTGAAAGGTCAGGAGATAAGGTTGGCTCTCAACCTGTGAAAATAACTCCCTGATATTTACGATTGATATAATCATCAATGATTTCTTGTCATTTTTTTAGAGTAATATTCTTTCCATTTGACGGATTCGAACAAAAATGACAACCATTATTACAATGTCTATTTACTTGAATGTATCAGATGTTTGCCATAACTTTACTTTAAAGGTTTCAGAAGTGAAAACCCATAACTCCGAATAAAATTTATATGTATTCACTGGCAAGAATCAACATATTTACAAGAATGACAGCGAAGAGATTTTATCCGATAATGATTTTTAATATATCTATTTGTGTAATGTGCGACACCATCATCTTGGACTTCATCGTCTTTATAGCTCTCATAGAGTCATTCGTCATTATGATCTTCTCGAATACATCGAGGAAGGTTTAAAAATTTTGTTCATGAAGGAAGGGCAAGTGAGTGGATATATTCTAGGAAATTCTCTTGGGTTCGACCATATTTCTTATATATCTCACTGGGGAATTCTTCACCTTCTATTCTTACATATTCCGCTGAAGAGGGTATATTATCCTGACCAGAAATAGTATAAACCTCTCAGGAAATAACCTCTTTTTTGCGTGAAGAGAGATATCCATGACAATATTGCTTCAGAAAACAGACATCACACTGGTCACCAAAACATATTGGTTTTTTTATCCCCTGTGAACGGATAAAGTCATCAAACATCATGTATGCTTCGCCCATTGTTTCTGATTTTATTTTTCTCGGATCTTGTATGAGATCTTCATATCATTCAAATGCTTCTACAGGAAATCTATTAGTCCACATATACATTCCAGGATATCGGGAAAGTTTCCATGTTTCATGAAGTGAAGCAAGCTCATCTTCTATATTATAGAATAGTACATCCTTGTATTCTGAAAATCCTCTTCCAAATGGAATAATCTGGAGTATATCAAACTCGAATATACCCAATTTCATAAAAAGCTTCACTATCTTCGGAAGAAATCGCACATTTTTCTTATTTACGACAATATCTATATTGAGAATAATTTGTGGGTATTTTTTTCTAATAGTAATAATAGCTCGAAGTGCCTTATCGAAAGACCCTGGAGTTGCAGTGAGATAGTCATGTATTTCTTTTGTATGTCCATGAATCGAAAAAGTAATCTCTTGTAATCCAGCCTGAATCACTCAATCCAGAAAATTTGGATCCGCATACCTATTACCATTAGTCACTGTCTGGATTCGATTGTATCAGAGTTCTTTTGCATATTTGATATATTCTGGAAATTTCGGATGTATACTTGCCTCTCCTCCAGAAATTATAATACGATTATACATTCCTGTCTTGAATCAGATCATCATATCTTTTCGAATTTTTTCATCTTCAATAAGTTTTCCATTCTGAGCATCTGCATCGAGACAAAAAAGGCATTTTTCATTACATGCTGCTGCAATACGTACCCAGATACGATTCTCACGTGTTGATTTTTCTTTTTCGAGAAGATTATTTTCCATACGACAGGGTAAAATTCGATAGTAGTCTATTGATATAATATACAGATTTCAGAATATTATCCGAATATTCTTTTTTTAGAAAAGAATCAACTTTTTGAATATATATCTCTTGATCATTTCACTCTGGAAATAGAAATTCTTTATCAAAGATATTTCCAAGCCTCAGTTCATTCTTATATTTCTCAAATCTCCCTGCTAATATAAGGTTGGTACCATATACAGAACCATCAGTATCAATCACCATTCCAAGATTAAAAAAACTTGTCAGCGAATAGTTTTCTTGATTTACTAGATAAATAGGATGTGTGCTCCGCATATCGCTTATCTCTTGAAATCATTTCATAAGATCCGTAAGTGCTGATTTTGACCATTCTACATAATACTCTGGAAGAAAGTTAAAAGAACGAAATCCTTGAGTATACAAATATTCGAAATTCTTTCTCATTCCTCTTACTGTTTTTGGAGTGATTACTTGATTTACACGAAATAATGATATATCTTCTCAGATTATCTGAAGAATGCGAGGAATAAGTGACATTGATCCTTCTCCAGAAACTAGTAGTCGATCTCTTCCTGTAACCTCAGGCGGACCATCAAGGCTTATGGTAGATATAATTCAGAGTTCTTTTATATCCATAATACTCTGAGGAGTAATAAGGCTTCCATTCGTGGTCATATAAAAACTTGCTTCGCCTTGTGGAAAAGAAGTAATGCTATTTTTTATAAGATCAAAGTAGAGTGTCGGCTCTCATCAGAAAAATTTAACTTTATTGAGTCGGTAAGGGAGTCTTTTTATAAATAAGAGGCTCGCGTCAAGAATCTCAGGAGTCATATTCTCATCTCTCTTATCGATATCACAATATCGGCATCGATAATTGCAATTATATGTAAGAATAAAAATTAGTTCCATTATCGATTTTTAGAAATGAAATAATATAAGCTTTCCTCACCATTTTCTGGCTGTATAGCATAATAGTTCGGCTTTATAATTCAAGTAGAATTTATAATAGGAAATTTTCTTTGAAAAAAATCATCATTTGGGAGTCAACTATATTTAAAATATATTTTCTTATTTCTTCACGGTAGTATTTTTGATATATCCTCTTTTATAAGAATATGTTCTATGTAGTTCTCGTGATCTTTTGGAAGTAAGTTCAAGTATTGTTTAATAGGAACTCTCGAATATATTTTCCATCCTGGATTCCTATAGGAAAAATCTATAGATAGCATCCAAAAATCTCAAGTGGTTTCTAAAATGGGGGATGGAATAATCGAGAAAAGATATTTTTGTATTATTGCAGTATGAGCTTTCTGAGTGATATATATCTTTATACGATTAAATTTTATATCTAGAGCGATCGAATATCAAAGTAATGGTGATAATTCTCTTAACAATGAACTTAAATAGCTGTTTTAAGATTTATTTGCAAGGAAAAATGGATGTTTTTCAACATAGGTAATGACATCCAGATTATCACAAGCACGCGCATAGATGTAGGCTCATGTAATATCTGTATCTGTTATTATAAATTCATAATCTCAGATAGTACTAACTCATAAGTCCAAAAGGAATGTATTTATACTATCCAACTGAACAGAATTATCGAAAATCATAGTAATCTAAATATTTCTTAAAAACTCATGTACACGGCTTCATCTTCCATTTACACTTCTCACACTTTCCTACGAAAGTACGTTTTCGGGAATTATCTGGAGTATATATATCAATGAGCTTCACTTTCCCATCAGTATTAGAAAATCTTTCGATTGTATGCCGCTCTTCCCAGTGTTCATCATTGGCATAATCTTTATATTGATCTCAGAGTATACATGTTGGAAGTCCGAAGAAACGAAGTATAATTCAATGTGTATTTGTATATTGGATAATCTCAGGAATATCCTCCTGAAAATCAGAGAGATCAAACACTAAATCTCAAAAATTCGTATCAGCTATACCCTCAGGAGCAATCACAGATATAAGAATCTGATGGAGTGGATAGCCTGTATCTCTTAAGAAGGTAACAATAGCTAGGGCATTCTTGTAATTAGAACGATTAATGACAATATTTGAAAAAAAAAGATTTTTAGAAGTTTTATAAGAATTTATATTATCAATGATTTTCTGAAAATTTTGGAAATGTAATGCATCACCTGTTTGCTCAATACAGGATTCGTTGTCATACCAGTGAACTGAGAGAGAAAGCTCATCTATATATTTTAGAGCCTCTCGAGAGAATTCAGGTTCTATAAATTTTGTTCCATTTGTTCAAACATATATTATATATCAAAGTTTTTTTGCAAATATAAGTAGATCTATAAATCCTGGAAATAGTGTTGGCTCTCCTCCAGTAAAGTTTACATGATTAAATCATTTGCGTGCACGATCTATAAGTATGATTTTCACTTGGATGGGTGAAAGTGGATTTTTATTATATTTCCTCATCCTCTCGTCTTCACTACAAAATATACAAGCATGATTGCATATATATGTGATATGGAATTCGAGTCGTTTCATGGAGAAAATTAGTCTGATGTAAAAAAAAGTTCAAGTTTATCATCTAGTTCCTTAGGATCAGGATTATCTTTTAGAAATACTTTTATACACTCTCTGGTTAAGGAATCTGAATAAAAAAATTTTGCATATACTGTTGAAATAATCGTTGTATCTTTCGCGATTTTAAAACAAATAATTCACTCATCATCCGTATAGCGAAAAATAACTCTTAATTTTAGGAGCAACTCTATTTTCTTGTAGAGAATGCTCCTATCAAGTGATTGAGAGAAAAGCTCAAAAAACTTCTTACTCGATATCCCTCATCGGATATTATTGATAGCATATGTTCTCATTTCATCCTCGATTGTAACCGTATATCACGAGAATGTGATATCTTCTCACTTTTGGATCCAAGACTTATACTCAGGAAATGAGATTTTAGCATAATGCCGTTCTCCATAAGCATGCGAGATTGCTCAATAACCCAATCAGAGAATAGAACTATTAAAATTTTTTGCATTATATAATTGTATATTATGTGTTTGAAGAGAATGGTGTGTGGCATTTTTCTCGACTTCTAGATAGTTACCGATTTCACGCATTTTGTTGCGAAGTGCTATATGTTCTTTTGTATATTCTTGTTTTGTCTTATCAAAAATCGTATTTTTTGTTGGTAAAAAACCATTGACATGAACTGTGGTTGGCTTTATTTCTGATTCAATTATTTTTATAGTTTCCTCAAAGGATTCTATAGTTTGTCATGGAAGCCCTGCCATGATATCAAGATTTATATATTGAATCCCGACCGCACGAGCATTCTTTACTGCCTCTATCACATGATGAATTTGTTGTGCTCTATTATTTTGTTTTAAAGTAACACCATCGAGTGACTGTACTCAAAAAGTGAGCTTATTAACTCAGTGCGCTCGAAGTATTTTGAGTTTTTCTAAAGTTGTAGTATACGGACTTCATTCCGTCATGATTTGGATAACATTCCCAATATTAAAATATTTCTCAAGAATACTATAAAATCTTTCTAATTGCTTTTCTGTAAGTATGGTGGGTGTACCTCATCAAACATACACTGTATTGAACTGCACTTCTCGAAATACTTCCTGATATTTTTGTGCCTCGGATTCAAGCATATCGAGATATTCCTCATACTCGTCTTCATTATGTGATACTTTCATCACGCAGGTACAGAAGAAGCAATGTGTATAACAAAATGGTAGATGTACATATAATCCCATATTATGCTCTTTCCCATTTTTTTTTATAATTTCTATAGTATTTTTCCAGGACGCGATAATATCTGAGAAGTGAATATTTTTCTTCCAGAAAAGAACAGGTGGATATGGCATATCTCCAGCTTCATAGCGGATTTTCCAGCTTATATGTTTATAAATTTCGAGGAGATTTATCTGCATATTTCCTGTGTTATTGGGCGTATTTGTAGGAAATAAATTTGGTTCTCTTGTACTGTCCATTCGATGTCCACATCTTTTCAATAAAGTGTTGCTATAGAATTACATTCTCAAAAAAGTATTCTTAGTATATTAGGGTAATTTATTTTATTATCAAGTAAATCTCGGTACCATGCCTTTTTTGCATTTGATTGCGAATTTACGAGTTTTGAACAGGATCACTCTACATATTCTATAAGTGGTCACCTCCCAAATAAATCGGAAAAATAGACTCAAGATATTTCTCATTCAATATATTCTTGAATAAGTATATGTACACTTCATATCTTTACATTCACTATTTTGGCATATTTCTGAGCATGCTCAGTTTTGCTTGATCGTTCTATTTCAATGATTGCTCAATGTAACTCTTCTTGTCTATATATTACCTTTGAGTGAAATATTCATGCAAAAGATGCATAATGCCCATCTTCACATTCGACACTACTTCGACATATCCATGGAAATTTTATCTCCTTTTTATCTCAGATATATATTGGGTCGTCAAAATATATACTATCACATGGGAGAATAAAGCCCTTTGGAATTGTATAGTTATTGACGTATAGCCAAGCAATTCATGCTACTTTTCATCCATATTTTTTTGGGTTATGGAAAAGGTTCTCGTAGGAAACTATTGTTCGCATTGGAGTAAGTCAGTAATAAATTGAAGTCATGACTCTAGATGTTTTTTCATCATTTCACTATCGTTTGGATGAGTATACTGAATACACTTTATGCCTACAAATATCCCCGATAACAAAAATTTATGATAATCAAAATCTGGAATCCTTTTAGAAAAAACGTCTAATATTTCTCAGATTCAAGTTCCAAATGAGTACCACATGAGTCATAACGAAGCATAGTCATAGTAAGGATCACCTAAGCATACATTATCAAAATCTATAAATGTAACTTTATCATTCGTGATGTAGATATTTTCTTCCCAAATTGACCCATGAATGACAGAGAATTCAATATCTTTTAGTGATTTATAATACCCCATGAGCCATATTTCTAATTGTTGCTTTTCGAGAAACTGTGTAATTATTCTTTCTAAATCACTTGAACATCCAACAACATAGAAAATGGTCTTTAAAATTCATTTACGAAATGAGGATTCGGATTCAATTTTTCTCGTATTAAACAGTTTTTTTAGTTCCAAATAGCGATCCAAAATCAGTGGCATACTTCCTCACTTTATAGAATTCATTACTCTATATGGAAAGAGGAATCATTTATATTTTCCGATATTTGCTTCGTACTTTCCTCAACAAGTTTTTACAGGCATAATAGTTATATCCCCAGAAGTGGAGAGTTGTTCGAAAATTTGTTGAATATGAGAGCTTTCGTACTTTCCATGGAGTTTGAGCAAATATTTTTCTGTTCCATTCATGAGTATAAAAAGCATCCTTGAAAGTGACTCATCGTATATAACCGATTCGCGCGTAAAGTACTCTATTGATCAAATATCAATAGAGTACTGCCTAGAAACCTCAGAGATGATAAAAGAAGAGTGCATAATCTATGCTTCCCAAAACCGTTTTAGTATTATTATTTCTCATGAATCCGAATCTATTTCTATAAGATCTCACGAGAATATCTTTAAGAAAATATTCTCAACGCCTAATACAAGAGGTAATCATAACTCTCGAGAAATGAGACTCGCATGAGAAAGAAGATTCGAATTTTCAGTTACTATTCACCCTGCTTCAAATATGTAAGACATGTAGTATACGTCGGTGCTATGAGCTATGATGATATCTCATGTATTAAAGTGATTATACCATGCATTTTTTGTTCAAAGATTTTCCCTATCGAGAACCCGAGCATAGCCCCTTCTTTTTCATTTTCCTATATTTCATCCAATTCCTTGAAATTTTCGTTCATGATCAATTGGGGTAAATATTTGCAATAAAATATTATCGTTTAATCTATTCTGTCAATTCACTTGAGTGAGCTTTTCGATATAAGCGTATAAGAATGTATAATATAGAACTATCCTGACTGCATCCTGCATACAGGCAGAACTACGGCCGTTTTTTATTTTATAATCTATATTTTTTCCATCCCTAATAGTCTCATAATTCATATCAAAGAACTGTAACCCATGAATAGCTATATTCCTATATGTATCAGAACTAAGTTCTCCATTATAAACAATCATTTCAATATTTCATCCATAATACTCCATACATTTTGTATAGGCACGAATATATTTTTCTCCTGGTGGGAAAATCGGTATATTTAGATGTGATGGGGTAAAGTTAATATGCTCTTCCGGAAGGTAAATGTGAACATGCGGTTTGCGAATTCAAAATACTATAGAAGCAAAATCAGGGTATTTATACCATGCAGTATGATATTGAGATAATACAATCTGTGTATTTTTCTTTGTGAGAAAATGATTAAAAAAACTCTGCACAATCTTCAATTTTTCTATATCTTGTATTATAGCCTCGAGCATATTCTGATAATTGAGCAGAGTTACTTATTTTGTAAGAGTTTTTGAAGGAGCGAATCGATAAAATCTAAATACTCCTTATTAGAAAAATTATTTTCATGAGCATATACTCCCGCAATCTTAGGAGTTTCGAGGGTGATGTTACTAGGGTCAATCTTTTCTCAAGACAATCCAATTTTTACAACCGTATACTGATCATTACATTGCATTTTGTCAGGGAAATCATTACATAAATGTGTATTATAGAGAGCATCAGATATACTTGCATAGGCCATAGTCGATGCATCTAGAGATCATATAGCTTTTTCGAGCAATGCCCTTCTATCTTCGATGGGAGCAGCGAATATCTTGCCATAATCTTTATTTATAGGATAAGACTTTTTCATTGAGTCAATCATTGATTTTAGTTCTCCGTGTTGAATAAGTCAATTCTTTTCATCCAATCCTGTTATAAGATATGCCTTAGATTCGATATAGAGTTCTTCTTGAGTGAGTTCAGGTACTCTATCTTGATAAATTAGAATGGATCAGGTTTGGATAGTAGTACCCGTTTGGATAGTAGTACCCGTTTGGATAGTAGTACCCGTTTGGATAGTAGTACCCGTTTGGATAGTAGTACCCGTTTGGATAGTAGTACCCGTTTGGATAG
>JANPGO010000055.1:0-8428 GCA_031423995.1 Candidatus Altimarinota bacterium
CGTCCTATGAGCTCTCACTGCTGAACCATCGGTCACAATAGAACACGCTCGTATACGCGATCTCTGAGCATTCCTCGAGAAGTGCCGAGAGGCAGGTGTCAGATTCGATGTCCGCGAAGAAAAAGATGAGATAGTTGTCTACAACTCTCGAACGAGTCTAAAGTCTGTGACAGTACAGACCAATATCTATCCTGGATTCCCGACAGACCTCCAATCCCCTTTTGCTCTCTTGCTTTCACAGGCAGAAGGGATATCAAGAATTCATGAAGTCATGTTTGAATGACGCCTCAATTGGCTTGTGGAGATCGAGAAGATGAAGGGACATATCGCCATCATGAATCCTCATGAGGCCCTCATTTTCGGAAAAACATTCCTGAAGGGATCCACGGTCTCGAGTTGGGATCTGCGTGCCTGAGTGACGATGATCCTCGCGGCAATGATTGCACGAGGAGAGACGACGATCACCAATGTCGAATATATCGAACGTGGATATGAGGATATTATCGGGAAAATAGCGAAACTTGGTGGTGTTATCGAGAAAGTCTAGTAGATCTGATTAGTTCCTATTTTTGTCATTCCGACGAAGGAGGAATCTCTTTCAAACTCATCTTATGAGAAGTTTACAAGTTTATACTCATAATTCCAAGAAAAAGAGATTCCTCCGCTTTGCTACGGAATGACAAAAATTGAATTGTAAATAATATTCCACTACTCTACCATCCTATGTGATTCTGAGACTACACTCCATCTGGATGAGGCAGACCAAAACCCATCACCAAAGCACAAATCCGAAAAATGCAGCAGGCTTTCAAGGATGCCGAAAAAATTACTGCTGCTGTACACCAAAGAGAACAGGAAGAGCAAAAGCGAATAAATCAAAAAATCGAAGATGAACTGAATCTTCTCTAAAAACTCGACTTGTTCGAGTTTTTTTATACAATCTGGGCGATTCTCTGATCATCCCAACTGAGCAAGATTTCTCACATTCGTTCGAAATGACAGATGTTCTCAATATTTTTTCCTGAATTCATAATTTATCATTTTTAATTTTTAATTATTCTCATGTCTCTCCTCATTTCCTGATCCGTTGCATTCGATACGATTATTCAGACGGTAGGTGACTTCCGTGCACAGGATAACACTCCCACATCTGACCTTCATCTCTCACTCTTTTCTCCCACGATTCGCAAGGAATACGGAGGAACTGCAGCGAATATAGCCTACTCACTCGCACTCCTCGGAGAAACTCCTCATATTATCGCATCGATCGGAGAAGATGGAAGTGACTATCTCATGAGACTTCGGGAACTCGGGATCCAGACGGAGCTCATCCAGACAATTCCTGGGAGCTATTGTCCACAGGCATATATCGTTCGTGATGGAGGAAATGGTCAAATCAATGTCTTCCATCCAGGCGCTATGAGCACCTCTGGCGAGATCAGTCATGGAAATATCACGTTCTCACATGCGATCGTCGCACCCGATTCGAGAGAAGGGATTCTCCGTCGAGTCAATGAGTGTACCAATCGGGGAATATTTACGATTTTTGACCCGGGTCAAGCTATGGGGATATTGAGTGCAGAGGAACTCAGATCATGTGCGGTGAAATCACAAATCACCATTATGAATGAGCCTGAACGAGTCCAATTCGAAAGTATTGTAGGAGAGGATTTCGTGAGCATATGCAAATCACACGGTCATCCGGCAATCGTCACCCTCGGGGAACGAGGGTCGATCATCTTCACTGGATCGGAGGAAATCCTCATACCAGCGATCTATACTGAGAGAATCTTCGATGCAACTGGATGTGGTGATGCCTACCGAGCAGGGCTCCTCTATGGACTCTCCTATGAATGGACTATCACGAAATCTGCACAACTCTGAGGTATCCTCTGAGGAATCAAGATACAGTCCATGGGTGGACAAAATCATACATTCACCCTGGATCAGATAAATGAAATAGGGATTCGAGAATTCGGAGAAAAATTCTTTGATTAATTTCCGATTTTTTCTATACTCCAGTCGTTCAAAATCAGAATAACTCCAATCTTCTAACCAATCTTATTTATGCAATATAAAGTCGCTGATATGAAGCTCGCCCCATGGGGACGCAAGGAACTCTCGATTGCCGAAACTGAGATGCCAGGACTCATGGCACTCAGAAAAGAATTCGGAAATACGAAACCCCTCGCAGGAGCACGAATCGCTGGATCACTCCACATGACTATCCAGACGTGAGTCCTTATCGAGACACTCACCGCTCTCGGGGCCGAAGTCCAGTGGGTAAGCTGTAATATCTTCTCGACACAGGATCATGCGGCTGCAGCGATCGTCGAGTGATGAGTTCCTGTTTTTGCCTACAAGGGCGAGACCCTAGAGGAATACTGGGACTACTCCCATAGACTCTTCGAATGGCATGATGGGGGTACTCCGAATATGATCCTCGATGACGGAGGAGATGCGACCCTCCTCATCATCCTCGGAAGTGAGGCAGAAGAGGATATTACTGTCCTCTCGAATCCTACCTGTGAAGAAGAGCGAGTGCTTTTTGCCTCGATCCGAAAGCGACTCGAAACCGCACCACATTGGTATTCGAATATCAAGAAAAATATCATCGGTGTCTCTGAAGAGACCACCACTGGAGTACACCGCCTCTATCAGATGCTCGAGAATGGACGACTTCCCTTCCCTGCGATCAATGTGAATGACTCAGTCACCAAGTCGAAATTCGATAATCTCTACGGATGCCGTGAATCCATCATCGATGGAATCAAGCGTGCAACTGATGTCATGATCGCTGGGAAGATCGTCGTCGTCTGTGGATATGGAGATGTCGGAAAGGGCTGTGCTGATGCATTTCGTGGTATGGGTGCGACTGTCTGGGTGACTGAGATCGATCCGATCTGTGCCCTTCAGGCTGCCATGGAAGGCTTCCGTGTCGTCACGATGGACAAGGTCGCGAGTCAGGCAGATATCTTCGTCACAGCGACGGGGAACAAGGATATCATCACTCACGACCATATGATAGCAATGCGCGATGAAGCGATCGTCTGTAATATTGGGCACTTCGACTCGGAGATCGATGTCGTCAGTATGCGTCAGTACGAGTGGGAGAATATCAAGCCTCAGGTCGATCATATCCTCCTCCCGAACGGGAATAAGATCATCCTCCTCGCGGAAGGGCGTCTCGTGAATCTCGGTTGTGCGACAGGGCACCCATCATTCGTGATGAGCAATAGTTTCACGAATCAGACACTCGCCCAGATCGAACTCTATACTCAGACTGAGAAATATCCAATCGGTGTCTACCGACTCCCAAAACACCTCGATGAGAAGGTCGCTCGCCTCCACCTCGGTCGCATCGGCGCTGAACTCACCATTCTCTCTCCAGAACAGTCAAGATATATCGGAGTGGATCAATCAGGGCCGTACAAGCCAGAACATTATAGATATTAGAAATAAGAAGACCTTCTAACAAAATTTTATTCTTGAATTATAGCATATCTACCACCTGTCTCTTGAGCAAGTCTTCTAAAATAGCCTTGAAGACTGAATGGGATCTGAATAGCACCGATATTGATCGTGCAATTATATTTCTTTGCATACATGATAACATCCTCACTCCGTAAGGTTGAATCTCATTCTCCATCGGAAATAAGAGTAATGGATTTTCATGGATTTTGCTGCATTGTAAGAAGTAGTGCTTCATATAGAGGAGTTCAGCCATTAGCTAATTGTGTTTCTTTGTTTCTGATATCAACATTCGAAGATCATACCTTAGGTTTTCCAGTTGAGCTTCTAAATATATAAATAACTGATCATGTCTTGAAGTCAGCACCTTGTACTGCTTGAATTCTTGTCTTACCCGTACCACTATTTATCGCAATATTCATGGATGATGATCCATCTACAAGATAAATATCTGCAGGACTAGTCTTTATGAACTCTGCTAAGAATCAATCAAGAGATGTATAAATTTCAACTCTACGATCTTCTGCTAGTTTTATTTCTGGATCTCATCCAGATTTATGTGCAGTAGCTTTAGAACTTCCAAAAGAAGCCAATTTGACTTCGGTCTGAAGTCAATTTCTAGCAAAATACCTCTTCAGGTAATCATTAACTCCCTCATTCCTTCAGTCACTTAATTTTTGATTTCCTTCACTTGTTCATCGGGTATCAGCATAAGAAGAGACGACCATGCTTTTTGGAAACCCTCACTTGAGTCATTTTAATGCATTCAAATAATTCTCCATATCCTGTAAGTCGTATTTATCAAGTAAAACCTTATTTGTTTGATAATATACAGAAAGTGTATGCGTATCTTGATTATAAAAATTTGGTTGTCTATATATTCATCAATCACTAATATTTTGAGATAGAGAAAGTGCAAAATGAGCAGAGGAACCTCAAATAGATAATTCCTCTCGAACAGAAGATTCTTGTAGCTTGGTAGGTGTAGGAACTCTTATGAGCTTTATTCATTGGATCTGAGGAAAATCTGCAGGAAGAATAACTTCCTTAAAATCATTCACTTTAAGATCATCTCTATGAGAGCAACTAGCAGCAATAGCTCATACTAAAACTAGACCTGCAACGCCCTTTCAAACTTGAGCGACAAGATGTAATACAGGGTGATCGTACTTAAATCTACGTTTTTTCAGGTTTCGTTCTAGTGGAGGTGTAAGAGTTGTTCTCTTTCAAAGTGAGTTTTGCATAAAAATGAATATTACTATTCTAGATGCACTATAATCTTCTCTCTAAATATTGTCAAATATAATTTTTATTTCATAGTATTTTTCTTTTTCCGTTCGACTTTTCATGAATTCTTTATAGAATTTCAGAAAATAATTATTGTATTATGGTTGATCTATTTATCCAGTGGATACAAAAAAAGATATTTCTTCATCACCGTATCAATCGTCCCTCATACAGGGAACGTGATATTTTCTGGTGTTCCTTCGGAGAGAATGTATGAGATGAAGAAAATGGAAAATGAGCAGAATTCACTCGTCCAGTGCTCGTAATTCGAAAATTTAATAAAAATATCTTCCTCGGGATTCCACTTTCCACCAAGATAAAACCAGAAAACCCTTTTTATATCGAAATTACGATGCATGGTTCACCGGTAAGTGCTCTGATAAGCCAGATCCGCATACTCGATACTAAGAGACTGCACAAACATATAGGCACTCTCGATGAGAATGATTTCCAGAAAGTACTGTATGCACTCCGAGATATCGTATTCAAAAATTTTACCCCCTCCATTGCTGAAGGGGGCGTTGCGACTGACGTCGATTTGTAGGTGCATTATATCATTTAACGACTAGAAAGCAAATTTTTTATGCCAGCATTTACTGACATCCTCGCTTCCCTCAATGATCGCCAGCTCGTAGCTGTCGAGACGATCTACTGACCTGTCCTCGTGATCGCCTGACCAGGAAGTGGCAAGACACAGCTCCTCGCCGCCCGTATCGCGAATATCCTCCTCACGACCGACTACCTCCCCTCGAATATCCTCTGTCTCACCTTCACTGAGAATGCTGCACGCAATATGCGTGAGCGACTCGCGACCATGATCGGACAGGATGCGTATCGTGTCGCTATCCATACATTTCATAGCTTCGGGAATGAGATACTGAACCGATTCCGTACTCTGTCAAAGGAGTACAATGAAGCTGAACCTATCGATACCATCGAATCATCGCGGATTCTCGATCAGATCCTCTCTGGACTCGCTTGGGATAATCCCTACAAGCCGTGATTCCGTGCGAGTGAGACGATCAAGGATGTCCTCGGATCGATAGGGAATCTGAAGAAATGATGAGTCACTCCATCACTCTATAGAGAGATCCTGAAGGCAAATACGCGAACACTACTCGATCTCGAACCACTCGTAGAACAATACTGGGGTCAGATCGATGCACTGGGACAAAAAAAAGAAGACAAAGAAAAAAAGATCAAACTCTTCGAAGAATTCACGATTATGGTTCGACAATCGAACGAAAAATGAGTCATTGACTGACCTCAGAATTCGAACCATTGATCCTCTGAACCTTCGAGCACTCTTTTTCCTTATGATTCATTCCATACAGTACTCAATCAGAGTCTCTCTGAATCCTGGGAGACATATCCAGGAGATGGGAGTACGAAATTCATGAATAGTTGGCGAGATAGCTGGACTGAGAAGACGATGAAGGGAAAACGAGTACTCAAGGAACAAGGAAAACTCCCGAAACAACAGGCACTCGCTGAGATCTACGAATCCTATCAGAAAACGCTCACCGAACGCGGACTCATCGACTTCTCGGATATGATCCTCCAGGCGATCGAGCTCGTCGAAGAGCATGATATCGTCCGTATGAGCCTCGCAGAACAGTATCAATTCATCATGATCGATGAATTCCAGGATACCAACGATGCCCAGATGAGACTCGTGAATGGTATAACATCCGTCGGGATCGAGAGTCCAAATATCTTCGCCGTCGGGGATGATGACCAGTCGATCTATAAATTCCAGTGAGCCAATACGAAAAACATTCGCCAGTTCCATGACACCTACCAAGACACTCAGCTCATCATACTCGAGAAGAACTACCGATCAAAATCAGAGATTATCGAGCATTCTCGTGCAGTTATCATATCAGAATCGAACAATATAGGAAATATCTTCGTATGAGTCACGAAAGAGTTCGAAGCAGTACGAGCATGAGGAGGATCGGTCAGGAAGCGAAGATTCCGAAATGAACTCGAAGAGCAATCGTGGATCATCGAGGATATCGCATCGAAAATTGCAGATGGAGTCGCTCCTGAGGATATCGCCCTCATCACGAAGAAGAATAAGACACTTGAACTCTATGCCAAGTGACTCCTCGAGAAAGGAATAGAGGTGGTACTCTCGAAAGATGAGTCGATTTTCGAAGATGAGTCGATCATGCTCGTCATCCACATCCTCGAACTCCTAGATTCCATGAATGGAAGCTATGCAGAAGAAGACAAGGAACTCCTCGTCACTATCCTCTCTCATCCTGCCTTCGCAATCAATCGCCTCATCCTCTGGAACATCTCGAAATCCATCTATCATGCGAGAAAGGATACGAATCGCTCCTGGATCGAATCACTCGCACACCATGAAGACCAAACCCTTAGAAATACCGCGAATTTCCTGAAAGAGCTCTCCATCCGTGCTCTGACAGATCGACTCGAAGATATCATCGACTCTATCACCGGAGCGAATAGTCTCTCACTCCCCGATGACTATGACGATGATGGGAAGACGAATCCTCTTCAGATCGATATGTTTTCTGGAGAACGTACCGACTTCGTCTCACCCCTCTATTCTCACTTTTTCGATCAATTATTGAACCATAAATGATCTAATATTGCCTATGCCCGTCATCTTGCGAATATGCGAGCCTTCATCGAGTGAGTCCGGAAATACAAACATGGAAAACCATTTCTCATACTCCATGATGCGATCGAGATCCTCTCGCTCATCAATACCTATGACCTCGATATCTCCGCATCCCACATCATCGGAGATGAGCGGAAGTCTGTGAACCTCATCACGGTCTACAAGGCAAAGTGACTCGAATGGGACTATGTCTACGTACCATCACTCACGCGTAGCGAGTACAAGCTCGGGAAGATCGGATGATCCTCGCTACCGAAGAATCTCCCCCTCGAAGCGGAGCGAGATAATGATGAGGATATCGAACGCCTCGTCTATACGGCTTTCACCCGTGCCAAGGATACTCTCACTGTCAGCTACGCAGATGAGACGATTGCCGAGCGACCGAATGAACCCCTCGCATGTATCGAGATCGAGCATACTGATTGGGAAGAAGTGACAACTGTACCGATTGCAGGTCTCATCGAGACGCTCGCGGTCGACAAGCGTTCTCTCTTCTCACTTCCCTATCTCGGTGAGGAAAATAACTTCCTCCGTGATCGTATCGACAAGATCTTCGTGATGAATGCAACAGCACTTCAGAACTTCCTGAATGTCGCTGATGCAGGACCAGAATACTTCGTGTCAAATTCCCTCCTCAGATTCCCTCAGGCAAAAAATATCTCCGCTTCCTACGGGTCTGCGATCCACCAAGCGCTTGAAGATTTTTTCTCCGACTATTCGAAAAAATGAACATTTATGAAATCACTATTGTTTGAATCATTCGAAAATAGCCTCAAAAAGGAAGGATTCGATCGAGAAACAGAGTCAACTTATCTAGCTCGTGGGCAAGACAATCTCGACGCGCTTTATGGAGAAATTGTCGGCCGAAGTTATGGCGAACTCTCTCTCGAATACGACTTTCGTGCTGCGCATGGTTGAGTATTTCTCCCAGTTTCTACCGTTCCCGTCATCCTGAGTGTAACGAAGGATCCAGCAAATAAAGACATGGATTCTTCGACTCTGTCTCAGAATGACGAC
>JANPGO010000056.1:0-20946 GCA_031423995.1 Candidatus Altimarinota bacterium
ACTGCTAACTGCTAACTGCTAACTGCTAACTGCTAACTGCTAACTGCTAACTGCTAACTGCTAACTGCTAACTGCTAACTGCTAACTGCTAACTGCTAACTGCTAACTGCTAACTATGTCTCATTCCTCTCTCGCATCTCAGAAAGGTTTCTCCATCCTGGTAGCACTTGGATCGATCGGAGTTCTCCTGATCATCATGGTGAGCCTCGCGAGTGTCTACTTCAACGAACTCAAGCTCTCACGCATGCAGTATAATAATATCCTTGCCTATGCACAGGCAGAATGAGCCTTCGAATATGCAATGCTGAAGGAGAAAAATCATCGAGATGGATTCCAGGATACCCTGAATGCGACAGATCCAGATGCTCGTATTTTCTCTGGATCAACCGAGAGGACGGCAGGAACAACGGTAAAGTATACTATCGACTCTCAGTCTCATGACTTCACCTTCACGATTTCGTCTTCGAGTCAACTCATCCTTCCACTCAGTGTCGGTACTGGCACTGGTATCCAATGATCCGTCTCATCACTGAATCCGATTATCAATACAGGAACGATTCAAGTCCAGAGTATCGATGCAACTACTCCAACACATCCAGAAGATATATCATGGAATATCATCAGTATGAGTGGATCTGAGAGTGTCGGTCTCTCAGGAAGTGGAGAAATCCATCCAACTACTATCTGAGTTATTCGTCGAAAGACGGAAGAATGTTACAATGCTGCGTGAACGAAGTGAACGTGTGGAACAGCAACTTTCGGACTTGAGAATGGAGGGGATACACTCGAATATTTCTACGATACTCCATCGACTGTGTCAGCATACCTTGGGAATCCTGCATTCAAGAATCCATATCTCCTTATCTTCAATAGTGGAGCATCAGATACGAGTATGCATATCACGACAGATTCTCCATTTAGTCTCCCGACGGTACGGATCACGACCGAAGCTCGCAAGGCCGATAGTATGCAGTCGATCGAATTCTCTGAAGACAAGAGTAAGTACTATGACGCCGTACAGTATGGGGTGTACAATAAGTAGATTAACATGTATAGTAATATATACTTAGAGCATCAAAATCATTCTTCTGTTTCGTCATTCTGACGATAGGAAGAATCCATGTTCTCGGATTCCTGGGTCCTTCGTACCTCAGGATGATGAAACTAAGAATACCGTATTCAAGTGAGTATACTATAAAAAACCAGTAATTATTATTGGTTTTTTTATAGGCTTAATAGAAATTTTCATATGAACTTTTCTACGTGATATTTCTAATATTCATCTCCTCAGAATGTCGAATCAGTACGACCCTTCTCAATCTCATAGAATTTTTGATGCTGTTTTTCGAACTTGAGATCGACTTGTCCTGTCGGTCAGTTTCGATTTTTTCGGATATAGATACTGCTCACTCATGGAGATTCTGAGAATTCATTGTAGTAGTCGTCACGATAGATCATGAGGATGATATCTGCATCCTGCTCGATAGAACCAGATTCACGGAGATCAGACATGACAGGACGCTTATCAGGACGAGCTTCGAGTGCGCGTGAGAGCTGTGAGAGCGCGATCACAGGGACATCGAGTTCTCGAGCGAGGGACTTCAGTCCTCGAGAGATTTCTGAGACTTCCTGGACACGATTCATACTATTGCCACTCGACATGAGCTGGAGGTAGTCGATGACGACGAGATCGAGTCCTGATTCCATCTTGAGACGACGAGCTTTACTCTTCAGCTCTACGAGTCCAGCACCAGCAGGAGAGTCGTCCATATAGATCTTGGACCTGGAAAGTGTCTCAAGGGCATCTCCCATACGAGCGAATTCATCTTCTGAGAGTTTTCCCTTCTGGAGTTTCCAGCTATCGACCGCCATCGCAGCTGCGATGAGACGATCTGTGAGTTGTTCTTTGGACATCTCGAGGGAGAATATAGCGACATGTTTCCCTTTATCCGCGACATTCTGAGCGAAGTTCAGTGCCATAGCAGTCTTTCCCATCGAGGGGCGAGCCGCGAGGATGATGAGGTCACCGCGCTTGAATCATCAGAGCTTGTGGTCGAAGGTCGGATAGCCGATCGCGATACTCGAGTGTTGTGCCATATTCGGATCAGCATGTATCGCTGCGAACTCCTCATATCGAGCATTCAGAATATCCTTGATCGGAGTGAGCTTGTTCTGGATGAACGTCTGTGTGACCGAGAAGAGCGATTTCTCTGCTTTTTCGAGGAGATCAGTCGTCTCAGAGACTTCGTCGAATCCTGCCTGAGTGATCTCATTTCCTGCACGGATGAGCTTGCGGAGGACACTCTTGTTCTTCACAATCTGGGCATACTGATAGATATTCGCACTCGTGAAGACACTCGTCATGAGGTCATTCAGGAAGAGATCTCCACCGATACTTTGGAGTTTTTTCTGATCATCGATCACTTCACGGACCGTGATCGCATCGATCGGACGATTGCGAGCATAGAGATCCATGATCGCAGAGTAGACGATGCCATGTGCAGGATCGTAGAAATCCTCAGCAATGAGGAGACTCGCTACCTGGATGATGCCATCCTTGTCGAGGAGAATAGAGCCGAGCACTCAACGCTCAGCTTCGATACTATGTGGGGGGACGGTGAGAGACAAAGTCTAAAAGGTAAATAGTTATAAAATCTTAATTAAGCTGGCTCTATGCATCATCCAAAATGATTAATAGCAAAGGTAAACTTCTTCATTTCAGGATCATTTTTGAGGATATCCAGATAGTAATTCAATTTTCATTCAGGGGTATCTATCATAACTGATGAAGAAATTGTAGCTGATTTATTTTCTACTCGTAATGCATTTTTATATTTTTGAGATATAAGCCTCGATAATTCCCCTATATCTTCACTACTTAATGAGTCATAAGAAAGTTTTGAGCCAAAAACTGATATAAGTATTCTTTCCTTACTATATCGACAATACTCAGAATCAACGAGTGGCTTCCAATAGAAAAAATAGTATCAAGCAAAGAAAAAAATCAATCACACCACTACAAATCAAAGTCCAATTCAGATGTTCTTATATGAAATCATTATATGGTCTAGAATTAACTAAATATAATATATGCCCATACAGTAGGTGCCATAATAGGTATTCAATATAAAACTCAAGTTTGAATTCTATTAATTCTATGTTTTTTATATGAAAGCCAAACCTTTTTCTCATTTATGAACAATAGGACAATGCTGAGGGTTCACGTAATAAATTCACCAATAAACATCAAAGAAAATAGGGAAATCAATAACAGCAAACTTATGGAGAATATAATTCAGAGATGCTTAAGGAAAATCATAGAATAATTTTAATTATATCAATAGACTACTTCTCCCCTCCAAAATTCCCAGCCATTTCTTCTTCGACCACAAGTTTCTGGATGAGATCCATGATTTCTTTGTTGTAGGGAGTGAGATTCTTGAGCTTGATCAGTATCTCGATCGCTTCGCGACGACTCCCACGTGTGATGAGCGACTGGGAAAGAAGCCAGAGAATTTCAGGATTTTTCGGATACTGGTTGTCGTAGCTTCGAGCATACCCATACATCTCATCCGTCTCACCGAGCTCAGAAGCCAGATGTGCGAGGGTGTAAAGGAGTTCCTCAGATTCTCCATTGAGTCGGATAATTTTTTTATAGAACTCATAGGAGAGGCGATACTTACGCTGCATCGCGAGGCTCGCTGCAAGGTGCATGAGGATCTCTATATCATCATCATAGGTGTGAGCGAGATCTTTGTAGATGAACTCCGCCTTCTCGAAGGCATGATCACGCTCATAGAGTTCTCAGAGGATGAGATTGAGTTCTCGGTGCATCTTCGAGAGAGAGAGTCACTCGATGATGAGTCCACGAGCTTCGACTATATGTCCACGAGCGACGAGCGTTCTGACCGTATTGGTGATAGTGACGAGTTTTTCTCGTTTCTCAGGAGAAAGTGTAGGGGTTGAAGCTGGTTTTTCAGGTGAGGAAGTTGCTATAGGAGCTTCATTGCGTACGATTGATTTCTCTGGTTTCTCATCAGTCTTACTTGCTTGTTCTTCCTCAGAGTCCTCTTCTGGAAGAGTTATCTCTTCGATAACTTCTGGAAATACTTCATCCGTTGGTTGAATCTCATTCACTGATAGATCTTCTTCATTATTAGCCTCAAGTATTACTTCTTCATTATTAACTTCTCTCACTCAAGTATCTTCTTCATTTACAATTGGCATTTCTGATTCTACGTACTCAGGAGTAATCGTTTCTTCTTCTGTTGGAGTTGTGATTAATTCTTCTTTAGTTTCAGCTGGAGTTTCAGCTGGAATAGCTACTTCTTCAGGAGGAGTATTCGAAGATTCTTCAAGAGGAAGAGTCTCAGGTAATTCATTCTCCATGCTTTCAATATCTTCTTCACCTAAAGTGCCTGTATTTGTTTCAATCAAATTCACATTCTCCTCTTCCAAAACTTCTTCGACTATTGTAGATTCTATTCCAACTCATTCAGTAATACTCTCAACATCTCAGGAAATATTTTCTCATGCTTCAGAACTTGCTTCGAGCATATCCATTGTATGAGGCAGGATCGCTTCGAGTTCAGCGAGTTGTATTGGTTCTGATGGAATTGTTGTCTCAATCCTTGGTTCTCCTGCCTGTTTCTCCTTCACATACTCCTTGCGAGGAGTGAGTACACCGAAAACTCTCGCGAGAAAAAGATACCCATCATAGAGAAAAATCGTGGCAATGAGCCCGATACAGAGGAGAACAATAACTGCCTCGAAAGAAGCGAGTTGATCAGAGAAAATGAATTCCATGCGTTTCTATACAAGTATGCCCTGCATCATATAGACAAAGGAGAAATTTGCAAACGAGAAAAAATACTTTTTGATAACTCTCCCGCTTCTTGATAAAAAACTCGAAAAATCATTTGCATTTCATACGTATACTTATATAATCCGCCCGTTTTCCCCTCTAAAAATATCTTCCTATGGACGCACAACTCATCGCACAGATTCAGTGACAGGTACAAAAAGCAGACGCTCCCATCCTCTCGACAGGAATGGAAGTAGAAGTTCACCAGATTATCAAAGAAGGTGAAAAAGAGCGTATTCAGATCTTCAAAGGTCTGATCATTGCTCAGCGAGGCAAAACTGCTCTCGACAAGGTCATCACCGTTCGTGCCGATATCGAAGGTATTGGTATCGAGAAGATATTTCCTGTGAATTCTCCATTCATTTCGAAGATCGTCGTGCTTCGTCGATTCAAGGTTCGTCGCAAGAATATCGGATATATCCGCAATCTCACCGGAAAGGCTGCTCGCCTCAAGGAGATCAAGTAATCGAAAACTACATTATACAATAAATAGAGTGTATGAAAACCAATTATTATTGGTTTTTTTGTATGAAGTGAAAATATCTATATACTCCGGGGCACATACCTCTTAACTATGTAGACATATGTATTCTACCAGAGATTTTTGATCCATCGGGAAATATCGTTCTCTTTTTCGTCGGTGGAGTACGGGCATTTTTCTCTGAATATTCTTCCTGCACCTTGCGGTCGATATGACTCCGTTCGCAATGGCAGCAAATCCATGATGAGCGGTATTGTATACGTCAGGATCAATAACCAATCTTGGGGCACCTATTACCATCAATCTGAACGCAAGTCAGAATCTCGTACAATCTGGATCTTTGAGTACCTTGAGTTGGTTGATATTCGGGGGTGGAAGTTGTACTTCTTCATGGTCTATTGGACCAATAGCAACTCAATGAACGGCTACAATATGACCATCACGTTAACTAAGCCCTACACGATAAATTGTACCAATCCACAATGATCACTCTATACGAAGAGTATCATTGTTTGAATAATATCATCAGTACCAACACATCTCACAGCACAGAGCCTCTGACTCCTCGTGAATGATAGTGACTCTTGAAGTATTGAAATCGCTCGATACTATCAGGTAAAAAGAGTATCCCTGATGCCAATATTGTTCATCTGAAAATTCCCCTCAAAAACCAACTCACGGTCGCAGAATTCACACCAATTCGAGAGGCTATCTATAAAAGTCTCCCAAAAAATGTTCAGGTAATCGCAGTAGCATGGACCAATCCATCCCGTGTGAACTGCAACTCGATCACCTCTGCTATCGCGCGATGATATATTGACGATTCTGTAGTGGATCAATTTCTTCCGCCAATCAGTCACTCTACTATGATTCATACTCGCTCGATCCCTATACAGACCTCGGTATTCGTCCGTCGATGATGCTCGCTGGAAAGACACAGAGTGATGTCAAGGCGATGATCGATCGTTGAGTTGCATCTGACAGAACGTACCCAAAAGGAACTGCCTATATCATGAGTACAAATGATGCGACTCGAAGCCTCCGTGCTCTCATATACCCTCTCGCCAAGCTCGGCTATGCACTCAGTAAAGATATCAATATAAAAATCCTTAAGGCAAATTCTCTCACGGGAACTACGGATGCACTCTTTTATTTTCAGTGACTTGCCTCGGTTCCCAACCTCACAAAAAATGCCTATCCACTCTGAGCTGTCGGGGACCATCTCACTTCCTACGGTGGCAGACTCACTGATTCTACTCAGATGAGTATCCTCGAATTCATCAGCGCATGACTCACGGCATCATATGGAACGGTGACTGAGCCCTATGCAATAGCGGGGAAATTCCCCGATCCTGCTATCATGATCACACATTACTCTCGATGAGAAACACTTATAGAGGCATACTGGAAGAGCGTCTCTGATACAGCACAGGGTATATTCGTCGGCGAACCTCTCGCGAATCCATGGTGAGGACAGTCACCAGCTTCTGGATCAGGAGTAAAGATTCCATTATTTACAGGAAAATGATATTTTGTCGATGCAGGTAGTGGTGATGATGGCAATCCTGGAACAGTTGATCGACCATGGAAGACACTTGCGAGAGCATCAACTGCAACGCTTGCGAGTGGAGATGCACTCCTTCTGAATTGTAGCAGTACGTGGCGTGAGCGCATGAGCCTCACAAAGGCATTTGCTCCACAGTGAGGAATACTCATAGCAGGATATGGGGCTTGTGATTCTATACACTATCCGACGATCAAATGATCTGATATAATTCCGTCCAAATGGGTAAGAGAAACAACACTGAGTGGTACAATCTACTCAACTTTCTACTCGGCTAATCCATCACAAATATTTGTGGGTGGGAAACGACTCATCAAGGCACGATACCCGAATTTTGCTGGAATCGGACATGAATACAATATCCTCAAACAAGCCAATAATGGAAAAAGTATTATTCTTTCCGATACAGATAGATCCAAACTTGCGAATAAGGATGTTGCTGAATCAACGATATACATTCGTTCTGAACCATGGTATGTGGATAAGAAATATATTTCCCAATACAATTCTCTCAATGCTACAGTTTCACTTGATGGTGATCTTACCTACTCATGAAAACTGGGGGATGGTTATGTCCTCGAAGGAAAAAAATGGATGCTCGATGCACCAGGGGAATGGTACTATGATACAACAGCAAGAAAACTCTTTGTCTGGTTTCCTGATGGAATCAATCCAACTCAGTCACTCACAGAAGCGAGCATTCGAAATGAATCACTCGTTATCACGGGCATCTCATGACTTCACTTGGAACATATTCTCTCTGAGCAGACTGCATGAGGAGGAATCTGGCTGCAAAATCTCCAGAATGCAGATATCAATGATATCATTGCGAAGAATGATAAGAATCAAAATATCACTCTCGATACGAGTAAGAATATCGTGATTCATGATTCCCAATTCTCTGGAGCGACGTCAACCAATGTCCTTATTCGAGGAGGAATCGAAAATACGGTCAGGAATTCTACGATCAGCAATCTCGGTCTCGATGGGTCGCCTGAGAATGCCCTTGCTGCGATCAATATGAGCTCATTGAGCGGAATAATACAGGATAATATCATAGAATACAGCGCCTATATCGGTATTCGATTCGAGAATAAAGAATGAACCAAGATCCTCCAAAATACCGTAAAAAATGTCTGTATCAGACTTTCTGACTGTGCAGGAATTTATACATGGAATGGAAATTATCAGAATAATCCGAAGATAGGATCTCTCGTCGAAAAAAATACCATTCTCGGATCTCAGGTGAATATGGATGGAGCGCCCCTCAGTCATGGAGCAGGTATCTACCTTGATAATTTTACCACTCATGTGACCGTTCGTAACAATATGATCTCCGATGTGGGAGTATGACTCGTTCTCAATGAGCCAAGCGATACAGTACTCACTGGAAATAAAGTCTGGAAAGCTTCTCGAACCTCACTTATTGCAGGAGGAAGACTCGGGTACCTCTATAGAAATAAAATTGCTGACAATGAATTTTTTGCTGCGAGGTATACCACAGAAAACACCCAATGAGTTCTAGAAAATAACGTTGATTATGCTGAAGAATGGTACGCACATGCCCCTATAGGACAAGTCCTCTCATGATCGGATGCTAATATGCTTTCGAAGAACAAGATTATTACTTTCTCTGATGATACTCTTCCGATGATTTCATACTATGGAAAGGAATATGGGCTCAATGAATGGAATTCTCAAGGAGCTCAGGACATGAACTATACTCCAATCACAACAAAAAATGCCTCGATCATAACGAAAGGTGATTCTCTCATCCAGAATAGTGAAATGGATGGAACAGGAAAGTACTGGAGCAGTTATTTTCTGAACAGATGATCCTGAAGCCTTGTATTTGCTCCCTATCCTGGCTGTACGGGGATATGTGCACGATTCATCGCAGGAAATGGAGGAGATCTCCTTATCAGTTCTACATTTACCCTTGATCCAACAAATACTTATGTCATACGATATACGGCTCTTGCAGGAAAAATAGGAATGGATGCGGGATCAGTGATCGTTCGAAGAGCGGGAACTCCGTATGAGAGTTTTGGCTACAATGCCTATCTCCCGAAGCTTCTTCCATGACAAAAGGTAAATATTCAAGCACTCTTTCATCCAACCAATATCGCTCCTGCCCGTATCGATCTCTATGGAAAGCCATGACAAGATATCTACTATGATAGTGTCTGACTCTCTCGGGTAGCATCGTATTCATTTTTTGATCCGTATAAGTATTCGGCACATGTGATCAATAATACAGCAAAAACAAAAACCTTTAGTTGTGCGGATGTAGGACTTCCTGTCTGCACTGCCATCGATGATCAGGGAAATACTGTCACCTGGCCGATCACACTGAATCCATATACTTCAATGATTGTTCTTGCGAAAGATCCAAGCTGGATCATTCCAAAGATTACCCTTCCTCCGACCGTGAATTTCTCTTCATCATTGACGACAATTACCCCAGGTGTATCAATAGCGCTTGTCTGGTCTTCGACGAATGCAACTTCATGCACCACTCCATGGGGAAATACATCTACAGGCTGAGTATATACTCTCTCTTCACTTAGTACAACTACAGAATTCTCGGTTACTTGTAGTGGATGATGGGGAAATGCCTCAAAATCAATCACTATCACTGTAAAAAACCCTCCAAGCACTGCTATAAATGGAGTCTGTGGCTCTGTAAATGGATGAGTCTATGCTGTTCCTCCAACAAACAATCTCTGTGCTAGTGGTATTCCTTCAAATATCGCCCTTATCACGAATTGAACTACATATATCTGGACATGTCTCGGAGCAAATGGTGGATCATCCCGTTCATGTAGTGCTACCAAATGATCTCCAAAATGAATGGTTCCAGTACCGATACCTGCTCCACCTCCATCTAGCAATGTTAATACTGGTATCTATATTCCTTGAGCAAAATAGTATTTTTCTCTCAAAAAAAGTTCCCTATTGAGGGAACTTTTTTTTATTGATCCGAGACAGAAAAATACAAAATTTTTTTATAAATTTTCACTTGATTTTTCCATGAATGACCTCTGATCGCTCTCCTTTCAAGAGCGAGCAAATATCGTATACGATCAGCTTTGTCAACATTTTCTTTTCTTTTGACTTCATATAAAAAAGGAATAAAACGATGTCCATGAAATGCACTCAATAAAGTATTCTAAATAATAAATATTAGGAGTCAATTATCCTTCTCAACTGCCAAAAACATGGAACAAAAATTTGATTTTTCTCATCTAGAGCTCGTCGTTCGGGCACTCTCCATTCAAGTGAGAAAACAAGACTTTCTGACGTACTTCAAGAAATTCTCTCTATTAGAAGTGACAGAAGACAGTATCACTCTTGGTGTTGTTTCCTCATTCCATAGAGACAATCTCACTCGGAAGTTCTACACTGATATCAAGAATGCTGTCCAGAATATCCTTCCTGCCATTGATTCGATCGATGTCGTCGTGGATGATAGTATCGATGCTAAGGACGAAACACAAGTTGTCGACTGCCGTCTTGCCTATCGAGAGAGTGAGAAGCTCACCAAAAAACAACAATCAGAAGGAGTTGAGATCGTCGATGGGATCAATTCTCGACTCATCAATGATCGTTATCGACTGGATAACTTCATTGTCTGACCATCGACTCAGCTCGCGCATGCTGCATGTGAAGCAGTGGCTCGAAGACCAGGATCTTCCTACAATCCGCTCTATATCTATGGAAATGTCGGTCTCGGGAAGACGCACCTCCTTCAGGGAACATCGAATATCATCCGTGCCAAGCACAAGAACCTGAAGATCGTCTATACAACGGCAGATCGATTTCTCACGGACTATGTCGCGAGTATCAAGGGTCGCTCCGTCGATAAGCTCCGAGAGAAATACCGTCAGATCGATGTCCTCGTGATCGATGATGTCCAGTTCCTCGCAGGGAAGAAGCAAACTCAAGAAGAACTCTACAATATATTCAACATCCTCTACGAGGCAGGGAAACAGATCATCCTCTCGGGGGATCGTCCACCGAAGGAGCTCACCGAACTCGAACCTCGTCTTCAGAGTCGATTCGAGTGGGGAATCACGGTCGATCTCGGTGAGCCCGACTATGAGACACGCCTCGCCATAATCCAGGAGAAGTCTCGCGCACGCGAATTCATCCTCTCCCAGGAAGTGGCAGAGTTCATCGCTGAGAATGTCACGACCAATGTCCGTGAACTCGAGTGAGTCCTGAATCAGATCATCGCTGAATACGACCTCAAGAATACTCCACCAACGATCGAGAATGTCGCCTATCGTCTCTCGAAGCTCGCAGTCAAGTCGATCACCTCGAGCCTCACGACGAGCAGGGTTCAGCGAATAGGAAACTGTAGCTATGAAGACCTTATTCAGGCAGTCTCATCACACTTCGGTATCGAGATCCGCATGCTCCTCTCAGAAGACCGAAAGAAGGAGAATATGATCCCTCGTCAGGTCGCGATGTACCTCCTGAAGAACAAGCTTCACTATACGTATGAACGCATCGGGAATATCTTCTCTGGTCGCAATCATACGGCCGTGATGTACTCATGCAAGAAACTCGAACTCGTAATGAAGAAGGATCAACAAGTCGTCTACGAAGTGAATATTATACGGGATAAACTTGGTATTTAATTGACAAAATATATTTTATAAGTAAAAGATGTTTAATCAAACATCTTTTTTATGTGAAAATATCCAAAAGTACCAGAAACATGAGATAAACTAGAATACCCTCAAGATAAATTTGATTTATACACAGGAGTTGAAAGAGAGGATTTTTATAAGGTATTGCTTTGACTTGACTGAAAAATTATACGAGTTTCTCCAGAATTACTTGCTGACCTAAGAAAATTTAATTCTAAAAAGTGATCGAAAAAACATCCTAATAGAGAATATGATGTGAAGCTTGAAAAGTATAAGAAAAATCCTAAATATAAATGAAGATCTAACTCTCAAATAAAAGATATAGACACAAAATATTTACGTGAACTCTGATGATTTGCTGAAAAAGGAGATATTATAGAAGATGCTGTAGTAGTAATTTCTCAAAAAGAACAAACGAGAATACTCGCTATTGCGTATAAGATAAATAAAAATGGAATAGTTAAAATTCGTTGCTATGTTCGCTATTCAACACTAATAGAGAAAAGACAAAAAGCACAAAGAGTCATCGCGGTTATTTCTGAAAGATTCTGAAACGTCCTTGATTGAATTACTATGAAATAGTCCTAGAAAATAATTGCTTTTCTTCTTCCTCTCTCTACAATCTAGTACATGCTAAGTATCGTCTCCACTCCCATCGGAAATCTCGAAGATATCACACTCCGTGGCCTCCGCATCCTGAAAGAAGCTGATTATATCGCTTGTGAGGATACTCGTGTCACGGGGCAGCTTCTCGGATACTACGATATCGAAAATGGAGGGCGACTCCTCTCATTCCATTCGCATAGTGGATTCTCGAAGATGGAACGAATTATCGAACTCTTGAAAGAGGAAAAACATGTGGCACTCGTCTCTGATGCAGGAACTCCAGGGATTTCTGATCCAGGTTTTGTCCTCATCCGTGCTGCAGTGGAAGCAGGGATTACTATTGTGCCAATTCCATGAGCCTCTGCAGTCCTCTCAGCGCTGGTCGCAAGTGGGATCGACTGTCATCAGTACCTCTATCTCGGATTTCTCCCCGTGAAGAAAGGTCGTCAGACGATGCTTCGCTCGCTCGTGAACAAGGAATATACCGTCGTTGTTTATGAGTCAGTCCATCGCATCGAGAAAACCCTCGAAGAGCTCGGAGAATACCTCGGATCAGATCATCGTATTGTCGTCGGACGTGAGATCACGAAGAAGTTCGAGGAGTTCAAGCGCGGAACGATAGCAGAAGTGAGAGAATATTATCGATGAGAGGGAAAAGTGAAAGGGGAGTTTGTATTGGTGTTCTAGAGTGAGGATTTGACGCAGATACGAAGATATGGTAGATTCAGTCTATGCGTAGATTGTTTGGCTTTATTACAAATAGACTGTGAGGAAATTCTCGAACAGATATTTCTCGTGATACTGAGATACTCGAGAGGGCCAATGCTCTCAGTATTCCTGAAGGTCGACGACAGTTGATCATACAGAGGCAAGCGAGATATTTATCCCTAGGAACAAAACTCAAGGAGTGAATCGATACCCATACTTTTGTATCTCAGCTAGAAGCGAATATTTTTGATGGAACTTCACCTCTCTGAGTCAAGTTCGATACAATTACAAGTTGAAGGGAAGCTCAAATAACTGAACTCATGTGACTAGCATCGAGTTTTCCGGAGGATATACGTATGAATTTTTGACATGCTCTCTGAGATCAGAGAGATGCCCGTAGATTTCAGAGGCTCTGTTTTCTCCTAAATTATTGGCAAAGGTATAAAGGTTCATTATGAAAATCACCCTATCAATCAAAAGATAAGTGAGCACGTGCACTGGAGAAGGTATTTATGAATTTTGCATCCACTATATATCCTAGTTCAGCAGATAGAGGGGATTGAAAAGATGCTAAAACACTCGAGAACCTCCCAAGTTGCTTTGCACTTCTCGGAATCAAGATTATCTCACCTGAAGAATGAGTCGGCTTATTGGAAGAATATTTTCTGGTAAAAAATCCAGCTTTTACAGAACTACGATCTCATGGTGCCAATATGTGAGATATATGGCCATTATTTTTTAGGAAACATGCTCAACTCTTGAGATCAGATCATCCAATGGTAGAAGAAGTAAAAGCTGCAGTTTGAGTTACCCAATTTCAGGAACTCATGGAAAGAATAAATGAATGAGAAGAGAGAATATGAGATCTAGTGACTTCTGTGACAGAACAAGTAGCCATGGGCATTCGTCCAGATAATCCTGAATCACCTCATTTGTCAGATTGAAGCACTCTTGATGCCAGTATTCCAAAACCGATTCCTTCGCCAGTATGAAATAGTACCAGTATCGGCATCCCCGAGACCTATAAATTCCCAAAACCAAAACTCCTCACATCATTCAGAAAATGACTCAGTGGTTCACGTAGTTGAGTATATAGAGTTAGAAGGGAAGCAATAACTCATAGTATTCCATATAAAAGTTTTACAAATCTTTGGATATTTGTTCCTGTTGATTCATGAAAAATTACTTGAAAATGGATAGCACTCGGTGAATGAGAAGATACGAATATTCCTTGTATTCCAAACTTTCAATACCGATTTGTGTTCACTCGAAATAGCGACCATCCCGTAGAATGAACAAACTTGGGCAATGTAACTGAATTTTCATATTCCCCAAGGGTGCATGAAGTACAAGTGCCAGAACCACCTAATTTAACTGCAACTGTTATCGACACAACAAGGAAGGATGTATTTGCAGCAACAGCCATTCCTGGACCTGATAGTGATAAACATGAGAGGGAAAAAGTTGAAGCTCTATCTCTAAGGATTCTCATTGAACTGGAAACAAGAACTCATTCTGCTCTTTATGATGAATGAATCGGGGCATATGTTCTGATAGTTCCAGATGATACGGATATTCTGGTGTACTATTTTCCCGAATGAGAGCGAATTGAGGTACATAGTTGAGAACTTGTCTTCAATGATGAAGATATATTGGTAGTAGAGAATGATATTAGACAATTTTTTCAGAATGAAATAGTACGAATACAACAGGAAAATGATGAAAAGAATAGAGAAGCAATCTCTATAGCATGAAGGTATTGTGCTTGAATTCTTGAAAAACTTAATCTTTCTCCTGCCCCACTTGCATCATTCCGATTTTGAGATGATGGGAATGTTTTTACTGGAATGTGGTTAACATTATGATCACCAAATAAACATGTTTCTAGGATTTATGAAGCTATGGATGCGAATGATTTGGAAATAGTGGCAGAAAGAGTAGGAAATTGATGAGAATTGAGGATTATACTGATGCTCGAAGGTGAAGAGGAGTCTGTCGGATCTATCATATCAACTTCAGAAGCGCCATACTATAGAATAGAACACTGAAACGAGCATCCTCAGTCAGATTCTCTCAGACAAATTCTTCGAGATTTACTCGTTATTTATTGATATTTCTGAGCGAGAAAATGATTTTGAGGTAGAGACAGAATAGGAAATACTGTATATTGAAACGCATTGCATCTGAGTGATGATGACATCGAAAGAATTCTAAATTGAAAGGTTAGTACTACAATCACCTCTCCATTATGAGTAGCTGGAAGAAAATTGAGTAAGTATGAATTGAGTCTGGTACGGAGTAATATCTATCGATGGATCCTGGGAGAGTGAAAATCGAGGATGAAAAATGGCGAGATTCACTGAAAAAAATCTCAAGAAGATTTATACGATGAAGATATGGAAAGTATAGTCCTTGTAGATGAGAAGATACATTACTTATGAGACTGAGAAACACCAGAAGTATATGCTATAATAAGAGAAGATAGGAGGTTACAAAAGTATCTTGTCCTGAGAATCATCGCAACACTTAATCAAAAGCGATTTAGAAACAAAGGTCCATTTTCTGGAAGAATGCATACGGTATTCATGGGATTTTGGGGTGGGATTGATCCTACAATACAACGTGAATTTCTCACAACAATGGGAGAAGATGGTCCATGAACTGAAAGAGCTGTAGAAATAATGGATCAAGATTGAATATCCTTATTAGATAAACTCCTTACCTATTTCGAAAATAGAAATATAGGACTTAGATATACAAAAGCTGTAGAAATAAAACCTGAGCTACTTATTCGAGAAGCTAGATTGATAGGATATCTCCATTAAAATTAGAATCTTACTGTATTGGAAAGATATTATTACTCCTCATAGAACCCGATAATCTGGGGGAGTTTCCGATAGTCAGGAGAACCATTTCGCGCTGAACCATAGTAGATATGATCATGAAGTCCATAGACCGCTGATCCACTTGAGTCAAGTTTGCTCGTCCACTGATCCTGACATCCCCATGACCTGACGATATTTTCTGCACCTGACTCAGTCGCAGCAGAGAAGCTGAATGTGAAGAGCGTATCAGAATATTCGCCTCAATTCGGAGGGATTATACATATATAGGTTCTTCCGATGATATCATCTGCCTCATGTGGTTCTGAGAGGCTCAGGTTCACGAGAGCGAAGTCATCATCATTGTCGCGAAGTTCTTCCCAAGAGTATGGGACAATTCGAGCACCTTTTCCATTTTTGTAGAGGAATATATTCTTGAATTCTTTCTGATTATCGGCTCCAGCTGTGAGGATGGTTCATCGCCACTTGAATCCGAATGAGAGGGGAGTGGACTTCTTTCTAGGATCGAAGAATTGACCATTGATCAGAGAAAGAGGCGGAGTAGGCAGAGTAGTGAGTTTTTCTTTCGGGGAGAACTTCGAGAAGAGAGGCTCTCCTGTATCAGTATCGAAGTGGTCGAAGTCAAAAAATGGAACAATCCGAGCACCACTTCAGAGAGATATTTTCTGAACGAATACGCCATGAGGAGCATCTTCATAGACGACAATACTGGATCATTTGTAGATCATCGCATAGACTTCTGCAGGAGTATTTTCGAGTCTTTTTGTAGGAATTCTTCTGACTCATTTTTTCTCGACTCTTGTATCGAGTCACATCGTCGGTATAGCTGATGGAGTCATGCTCGGAACACGGATCATCCCTGCTTCTACTCTGGGGAAGAACAGTATACCGAGGAAGAAACTGATGAAGCTGAATGTGAGAATTTTTCAGGACATATCAAGCACTGTACGTATTTCTTCTTTCTTGTAAAACTTTCTTTGCAATTCCTCTATTTTCTCTATAATCCGTTTTGCCCGAGCAACAACTCGCGTTTTTTATTTTTTACTCGCAAGTAATATGATCTCTCAGCTCAATGCTCGGCATAAGCCGAAGTACACTCTTTTGACATTTTATAAATTCGTCGATATACCTGAAACTGAGCTCGATACTGTGGCTCAGGAACACCTCGACTTCACTCGTGATATCGGACTCAAGTGACGTGTCTATATCGGAACTGAGGGGATGAGTTCCACGGTGACGGGGAATGTCTGACAGTGCTGGAGCTATCGGAGATTCCTCGAATCGTCGAAATACTTTCGTGATATTCCTGATATCGATGCGAAGTCGACTCCCGTGGAGGATCATCAATTTCCTCGTATGAGTGTGAAGATCCGCAATGAGATCGTCACTCTGGGTGAGCGAGTGACCGCAAGAGATATAGAAAAGTACCATAAAGAAATCACAAACCAAGACTTCAAGAAAGTGATCGATGAAAACTCGGATGATTATGCGATTCTCGACATGCGAAATGACTATGAGTACAGACTTGGGCATTTTCGATGAGCTATCCCCGCTGGAACGGATAATTTCCGTGAAGTACCGAAACTCCTCGAAAAATATAAAACTGAATTCGCTGGGAAAAAAGTCGTGTTCTACTGTACGGGTGGTATCCGCTGTGAGAAAGCATCCGTTATCATGAACAAAGCGGGAATGCAGGAACTCTACTCGCTCGAATGAGGTGTCGTGAAGTATGTGAATGAGTACAATGACGGCAATTGGCTCGGGAATCTCTATACCTTCGATGGACGAGTCTCGACTCAGGTCGGTGATGCATCGACGCATACGACGATCGGAGAATGCCTCTATACAGGCGAAAAGACGGATAATTGCGAAAATTGTCGCTATGCTCCATGCAATGCTCGTATCATTGCCACACCGCAGGCATATCGAAAACATATGGGATTCTGCTCGAAGGAGTGCTATGAGAATGCTCGTCTCGATGGCGCGATCAAAGTCATATCTTGGGACAAGATGGACTACTTCACTCTCGGGCGTGAGATGCGCCAAGCCCCCTTGAGAAGGGTGGAAGACTCCGAATGGAATGAGGAGACAGGGGGGTTCAGTTTTTGAAATCATCCGAATCTCGAGAAAATTCAGAAACACCTCGATACCAAGCTCGCGAAAGTCGAATGGTCGCATCTCATGAGTCAGAAGGAGGAAGAAATAGTGGAGTGTTAAAAATGAGTCGAACCCCGCCAACAGGCAGGGTTCTTTTTTTGGGAAGGAGGATATTTCTATCCATCTTCATACGGTATCCATTTCGCGATAAACGCGAAGGTGATACCGGCTCCGATTATTCCTGCTATCCAGATACCCCAATCAGGGGCACCAAAGTAGCTTGCTACACCGGCGGCAATGCCACCGACTGCAACAACGGGAATCATCAAGATGATGGCGACATCACCAGTGCCAGCAGGCATGCTGAACTCCTTTCCCATTCCACCTCACCGTGAATGGGAGAATGACTAACCGCGGTGAACGGTTGAGCGAAAGCCCGGTTATTCCCCAGCCACTTAAGAGCTGAACAAGTCGAATTCTACTACTACTACTACTATTTTTTGTCAAAGATTTGGAAAATTTGATGGAATTTGGTATGATTGTTCTATCATAAATACATATATGTGAATCTTTGAACAAAAAAATGTAGATTATGGGAATGCAGATAGAATATGAGTCATGCGTGATGTACGTCTCGCTACAGGAATACTTTCAGAAGAAAGAAGACAATTTTTTGAAATGAAAGTATTAGAGTTACTTGCACAAGATCCTTCGAAATGAGCAGAGGTAAGAAATGCTCTTTTCTGAGCAAAAGATAAGGTTGTGGAAGAACACGAACCAAATATAAGTCAATTAGTTTGAGCCGATAAAACCAACAAGAATTATCATAAATTATTAGCTCTTAGTGAGATGCTATTAGCAAATCCTACCGCTACTTTAAGAGCATTAGATGACTCTATTACTCATTCTCTGAGCAAGTTTTGAGTAACCTCAGCTGATGTGGAGACAATAGGGAAAATAATAGAAAGAACTTTTGAAGAAAATTTTTATGAGAATTCTGATACTGTCGAGAAGCAACTCGGACATACGTGAATCATATTTTTTCTGGAATGATGTATCACATCAGGAAAATTCATCCAGCCCTGTATCGATAGAGCACAAAAATGAGTAGATCAACATAACGACAATAAGAAATCATTTGAATACTGGAATTTCAGAAATGTACTTCGACTCTGAGAGACTCGATATAGGCTTACTCCAGAAAAAGATAATACAAATGAGAAATCGTTTGTGCTCTCAGCTGGATCATGAAATGCTATAGCGTGACTCTGAGTCATAAAAGCTCACCTCGATGCTGGTTGAACCATACGTATGATCTCATGAACCAGTATGTGATCAACAATCTGAGCATTTGTAGGAAAGATAGGAAATAATGCTCAAGAACTCTGAAAATTTATGGATGACGTTCAGAATGGATTTAATTATGAGTGATCTTACTGGAGCTTACCTTGAAATGCACACAATGGAAAGAAAATGGTTATTTTTCTAAAAGTGCTGTGAAAAAAGTGGTGAATAGATGAAAATACCCGATTCTCAGATCTAGAAATTCCTGTTCTCGTAAATGCATGACGTCAATATAGAAATTGAGAACAAGAAGTTGTACTCTGATGAGGTGATAAGGTAATGCCAGCACTCCTTGCATCGATGAATATACCACTTCCATTATTGAGCAATACTTGAATTCTTTGAAGAAATAAAATTGATGGTGTTGCAATGATAGACTATGCTTCGAATGAACGTTGAAATCCAACACATTGGAGTCAGTCATTGTGAATCAAAGATAGCGATATATACGTTGTCGATGCTGGATATTCATCTGAAACATGGACTGAAAAACGTGGTACAAATATCAGAGCAAGATTTCCTCGAGCCACAGAACGTGATTTTGAAGCGAAATTAAGAATTAGTAGTCATGGCTGACCCGTAAGAGATATTAATCCTGAATCATCATGAAGTAAATGATGAATAAAACTTTCACCAGAAATAATCTGAAAGTTGTATTGAATATGAGCTCAGAGCTACATTTCTACCTCCCAATCTCCACAACGAACTTCACCCCAGTAGGGTGATTTTTTTCGACCCTGAGTGACCCACGATGGAGGTGAGCGATACGATCGATGATCGAGAGTCCGATACCCATACTTTTGTCTTCTTGATTGCGACCCTTATCGACGCGGTAGAATTTCTCCTTCACATAGTCGATCTCCGAGTCAGGGATACCGATGCCGTCATCTGCGAAGGTGAGAATATAGGATTTCTCTGTCCGCTCGAAACTACACAGGAGATTCGATCATGTTCATGCGTACTTGATGAAGTTCGAGAAGATATTGTGGACGATCTGGATACACATATTGCGATCCATGCGGATCATCGATTCACGACCGAAGTGGAGCGAGATAGATTGCTCGTTCTTCTGGAGTTGTGGCATATAGGAAGTGATGAGGTCTTCGAGGACATGCTTCAGAGAGAACCGCTCGACATCGACTGTCGTATAGGTCTCACGCATCATACTCTCATATTCCATGACTTGTCCCGTGATCTCAGTCAGACGAGCGAGTTCACTCTGGAGGAGTCAGATCGTCCGAGTATCGAGCTTCAGGACTCCGTCCTCGATCCCATCGAGGTAGCACTTCACCGCCGTGATAGGAGTACGGATCTCATGTGAGATGTCCGAGAGAAAGTCGGATCTGATTTTCTCCTGAATCGAGAGGGATTTATGGAGATTATTGATCGTGGAGATGAGGGGTTGGAACTCATTGTTTTTCGTGTACTGGATACTCGAATAATTCTTGCGTCCGATGATACGCTCGAGATTCTCGATGATGGATTGGATGGGGAAAAATATCGACCGAATCCAGAAGAAATAGACAAGAAGGATGAGAGAGAGCCAGACAAGGTTCACGAAGAGAAGGTCTTTCAGGATATCACCGACGAATTTCCCTTCTGGAGTATCATCACCGAGGGAACGGAGATTGAAGGGGAGAAAGAGTTTCGTGAAGTCGATGGTTCCCGTGAGAGCATTCGGATAGGGAATATTGAGCATCGTTCCCGATGACCCACTCCCATTCTCGGACATATAGAGTTCAGGATTCTTGCTGATGTTCTCGATCGAACGGGAGAGATTC
>JANPGO010000057.1:0-5604 GCA_031423995.1 Candidatus Altimarinota bacterium
TTGTATGCTTACGCCTCTCGATCTCACTACTTCCAGTACCAACACTGGTGTCCGCCTCTTCACCTTCAAGGGTGAACTCGACGAAACAAATGTCGACAGTACATTCCCGAAGATTATCAGTGATATTGGTGACTTCAATAAGTCTCGAACACTCTTCAACTTCGCAGAACTCTCCTATCTGAACTCGAAATCAATCGGTTACATTGCAGATATCGCTCAACGTACCGAGGATGGTGATGGGAAATTCGCCCTCTGTTGTCTGACCAATGAAGTACGTGATACACTCGATCTCGTCGGTATCACCAATATCATCCCCGTCTATGAGACGGAGGATACAGCGCTCATCGAGCTCTCGAAATAGAAAAAATAAAGTTGATTATTGAAGAAAATAATCTATTATAATACAAATATAATTTTTTACGTATGGCAGTATTGTATTGACAAGACATAGAGCAGTGAGGAAATGCCAATTCAGAAGTTTTCATCAAAAAATGAACGCAAGCTCGTCTAGATGCACTTCAGGCAGAACTCATAAGTGCAAAGGATGCAGATCGAAAGAAGCAAATTAAAGATGAAATACTTGCCATAAAGAGAGAGTTTAATAGGTCAAAACAATTCGGAATAGTCATGGAAAAGAAGCCAGCAGAGTGAAAGAATAATCTAGATTCAGTTTCTGCAGCAGATCTTATGCGTCTCGATAAAGAAGTATCGAAAGAGAGGCGTGGTGAATTTCTCTCAAAATCATTTCTCTATAAGAGAACAGCTGACAGTGAGGGAAATGTTATGGAAGAACCTGTTGAAGCAGGGAAAATTACCCCGGGAGATACACTCTTTGTGGACTTTGGGAAGAATAAAAGTGCAGAAAGTAAAATATGAGCTGGAGATTTTCTACCAATAGATCTTAAAGTTATAAAGATTACTGATATAAACGGAAATGTCCGTACTTGAAAGAGGAGTATACAATCAAATAAAGTAGGTTATTATGACGAACAGTGATACATTCCCATCTATAATTGATATGTAGTTGAATTACCAAAAAAGACTGAATCGGAGGATTATATAAGAAAGTCTAATCCATCTATAATATTAAGTGACAATACTAACGATGAGAACAAGGCAAAAGATGAATTCATAGAAATTGCCAGTAGATATGAGCAGTTCTGAGAAGGGTTCTCTCCATGGAATATTATAGAAAAACAAAGGTTCCAAGCAAAAGCAACTGAACTTGCTAAAAAAGTAGAAACTGATTATGGAATACCCTGGCAAGTCACTTATGGTCAAGCTACTCTCGAAACAGGATATGGAAGAAGTGCACCAAATAATAACTATTTCGGCATAAAATGATCGGGATGAACCTATAGGACAAAGGAGGTTATAGATGGAAAAGAGACTGAAATCACGGCAAGTTTTCGTGGATACAGCTCTATGGAAGAGTCATTTGATGCATATGGAAAATTTCTTACGACAAATCCTATATATCAACAGGCTTTCAGCTATAAAGATAATCCAGAACAATTTCTTTATGCAATATGGAAGGGATCAAGGGGATGATATGCAACTGATCCTGAGTATGTAACTAAAATTAAATCAATATGGTGAAATTATGATAAGATAAAGGATTTTAAAATAGATGCTTCGGAAATTACATGAAGAACAACGCCTGATGCTCTTATAAATCAAGCTCAAAGATATTTATGAACTGAATACAATTGGTGAGGAAATTCTGAATATGGTATTGACTGTTCACATCTAGTATGTAAGTCGCTTTCTGACTTATGAGCTACAACAAAGTCATTTTATAGAGTGGCCCTAGACTTGAGAAACATAACTCCAGTAAAACCACTTAATGCTATCCAAAAAGGAGATCTGATATTTTGGCATGGATGAGCCAGGTGAGTGAGCCATGTAGCAATAGCTACATCATCACCAATAGATTGAACTGTGAATATAATTGATGCTTCCTGAAAAAAATCTTGAGCCTGAAAGGTCGCTGAACGCAATATACCTCTAAGTTCTAAACTCAGTGCATGAACCCCACCTTTCTACAGTTAGAACAACTTCCCTTGCCCCTCCGATACCTTCTGGAGGGGTTTTTGTATGGCAAGGAGTCTCTTGTAGTCTGCTTTCAGATCATATCCTCGGATCTCGATATCAGCCGAGAGGAGCCACGTGATGAACTCCACCATATCGACACATGTAGGATCGATAAGGAAAGTTATTCCAGTACATCCGACTGCGACTCTATCCATATCAGTCGCGAGGGTACATGATCATTCTGAAAGAATTTTTTCCCGGAGAGCATCGACTCACCCGAACGTCGTAAGGACATGGATTTTTTGTTTTTCGAGATGTTTCGTGACGACGACTTCATCGCGAGGGAGGAGGGAGCGAAATTCATACGCCCTGAGGATTTCCTGATACTCCAGTCTCGATACGTGAGTCCGAAGTATATCTGATTCCGTGAGGTGGAGTGTGACATCGAGATCCGTAATGATCGTCGCGAGCTTCTGTGAGAGGAAAGCTTTTTCCTTCTGATCTATGAGTGTTGATTGCACCTTTGGAGTGAGCTCAGTGATATGTTCATAAACTCATTCAAGCGTGCTGTATTTTGAGAGGAGTTCTTCCGCCTTCTTGGGACCGAATCCTGCAATTCCAGGAATATTGTCCGAGCTATCCCCCACGATCGCGAGATAGTCTCGTACTTGAGCGACAGGAACTCCGAATTTCTCAAGGACATCCTTTTCCTTCATGAATTTCTGCTTCATCGCGTCATAGATGTGGATGTGTCCATCTCTGACGAATTGGCAGAGATCCTTATCTGATGATATGATGACGAATTGGTACTTCGTCCAACCATTCGAACGCTCTGTCACCAGTGAACCGATGATATCATCAGCTTCAAATCCATCCTCCGAAAGTATTCGAATTCATGCTGCCTCGAACAGTGCAAAAACACCATCAATTTGTGATCGGAGATTATCTGGCATTCGATCACGCTGAGCCTTATATTCACTATATTCTCGAGCTCGGAAACTCTGCCCGACATCGTTCGCGATGATGATAGAGTCACTCGGATGCTCATCAGAAAGAGCCTTGAGGAACTTCGCTACTCAGAATATTGCATTCACCACACGACCATCGCGAGTATGCATCTCAGGAATCGCATAGAACATCCGATAGATGAGATTGTAGGCATCGATGATGAAGAGAGTTTTAGGCATGATTTCGTGGGTCACGTGCAAATGGAAGAAATGAATCTTCCAAGATACTATAGATATATGGCACCTCGTCAATATGACTTATTTTTCCATTGTCCAGACGAGAGGAATGAATGAACTCCGTCTGAGAAATCATGACACCCACATGGTTGACCATGTATTTCCCGTGTGTCTTGGACATTCTCTCGAAAAATATAAGATCGCCCATCTGTGCTTTCTGAAGAGAGAATTTCCATGATCATGAAGCAAGTAGGGCATTCGGAAGATCGCCAATATATCCGATGGGAAGTCTGAAGTCAGAAGAAGCACAGAGCAACCACCTCACTGCAGTGACACAGTCGGTGATACTGGGGGCATCATCATAGCTCGATCCACGGACATAGGATGTCGAGAGGATTTTCTCCTGAGCGAATCAGAACCGCACAGGATCAAAGGATGCATATGGAGGCCGGAGGATGATTTTCATATTAGGAAAGTATGAGATCTTCTTCTATAGGGAAGCCTTGGAGTTCGAGCATTTTTCGGATGAATTTCCCCTGGAGTTTTCCTGGGATGAAGTGGACATGGAGGTGTTCGATGCTTCTATTTGCCATGGTTTCCCGTGTACAGGAGAAGTAATCACGGGTACCATAGAATCCCTTCATGAAGAGGTGAATCGTTCTTATTTCTGCAATCTCTTCCTGATCGAGCTCATGGGAGAAGGTAATATGCCTGTATGGAACTGCCATGAGGTGTTGATGCTCTCCAGAATAGGGGAAAATATTGCGGATGATATACCAGTGCTTCCCTTTCCAGAGAATATTATCCCTAGTTCAGGTAAGATCACAGAGTGGACACTCATCCTTTCAGAAAATTTTATTTCGTGTCTTTTCATCATAATCTTTCCGGTCTTTGAATTCTGGCATAGGAAGCACTAATAAGAAATATTTTTGATTTTAGCAATACACTGTTTCATCAATCGTTCATCATTCACGAGAAGCGCTTCATCGAGAGTGAACCACTTGATATCATCCACCTCAGATTCCTGACGAGTGAAGGCGGCATCTTCAGGAATGATCCCGAGATAGAGGATATCGAAATGAAAGTGTGCAGGGCGACCTTTGGCATCGACTGGAACATCGTGGACATCAACATGGAATATTACTTCCGAAAATTCTGGTTCAACAAGTATTCCTGATTCCTCATGGAATTCTCGAAGAGCCACACTTCTGACATCAATCTCACCATCACAGTGTCCTCCGAATTGTTGCCAACGCTGGAATTTCTTATGGAGCATGAGGAGGACCTTTGATTGTTCTGGATTCGTGATAAACATGGATGCAGTGATATGCCCAGCCAGATTATCCTTCACGAAAGCAAACTCTTGAAATTGCTCAATCCATGCAATAATTCGCTCGGCAGAATCTGCCTCAGTGGGATACTGTTCTATATGGACTATAAGTGCGTGAATGAGTGTATCGATCGTCATACTAGAGTTGAATATGGAGAAAGAGGGCGAGTCGGAATCGAATTTTCTCCAGTATATGCATATGTCTGAAAGTGAGAAGGAAAATAATACTACATTCGATAAAATTCATAATTATAAAGAAACTATTTGCAATATTCCACTCTGTCACTGCAAGTATATCAAGTCCGTAAATCAATACCGAGATTCACCAGGCCAGTCGGTCCTCTGTATCAGGAAATCGAAACAATTTATAGGAAATAGCAATCATACCACAACTATCGATAAGGGTATTAATCACGATCGTATAAAGTGAATTATCCGTCAGGTGCCAGAGAACAAGACTGAGGAATGCGAAAAGTATGAGTCATTTTTCGAAACGAGTGATCCGAAAAGATCCATAAAAATATGAAAGAATAGCCTCGATTGTATGAAGAATCATCAATGTTCCGATGAGCCAAATAGATGAACCAGCACCTGCTGATACAGAGGAAAAAAAGACGAAACTCATCGAAAGTGCGATGATAAACCATCCAGTGAAATTCGGAACAGTACGCCTCTTAATGATTGTATAGATATATCGGCTCTCGACTGCGAGGGCTATGATAACGGAGAGGATTGCGAAGATAGGAGAACCAAGGAAGGACATAAAAAAAAGGATAGTTAGGGTAATTATATAGAATTTCAGCAAAAATCGAGGGAATATCGCGAACTTTGAAGGAATATCATATTCAACTCAAGTTTCAAATCTCAGCTTTGCAAAAAGTTAAAATAGGTACCCCAGTCTTTTGTATATTTATTCTATTTCTGATAGTATGTATGCATATCAAGATATATGTCTATAAATACCGATGCTTCTCGCAGAAATACCATACTCGTCACATGAGCTGCTGGTGATATTGGGTCAGCTGTGACTCGTGATTTATTAGCTACATGAAGGTA
>JANPGO010000058.1:0-13163 GCA_031423995.1 Candidatus Altimarinota bacterium
GCTCCTTCTCGCAAGGAGTTTTTTGAAAAATAGATTGACAGATTATAATAATATGTCAAAATAATTTGACAAAAAGGAAAATAGGATAGAATGGAATACAATATTGCGATACAAAATTGTATTCAAATAAAGGATTACCAAGAAGAGATAAGCAGTTCAAAATAAATACAGAAAATATATCTATATTTTTTAAAAGAAAAATTATGTGATTCAGATCAACTCTTGCTACTCTTGTTGCCGCTGTTTGATTGGGAAGTGCTCCATGAGCGATTGCACAATCGCAATGAGTCGATCGACTTACCTGAGATATCACTGGAAGAGCGAGTATGGCAATTGATCCAACTGCAAGGTTCTGAAATAATTCTGCAATACTCCTTGCTCAAAATGGCGGAGATGCACGACCTTGAAATACTGCCACTCAAGGGCTAAATTCGCAGTTAGCCAATGTTCTGAATCTGAATTGAAGTTTTGATGGAGGAACTATAGGAGCAAAAGGAGCTTATAATACAAAATTCTGAGGTTGAGTAGAATTAAATCTAGCACTTGGTAATAAACATGCTGCATTCTGAGTTCTTCTTGAAAAACTTCAGTATGCGAGAACAGTACTTGCATGAGGTGCAGTCAATACATGAAATACAACTTTCTCTTGATCATATAGCATTTGAAAACAGTGAGCAGAGCAATATTATAATAATCCTGAATTCTCAGGTGTTCAAGTGTGATGAAATAAGGCTTCAATATCTCTTACGAAGAATCAACTCTGAATGCTTCATGATTTAGGGGTTCAAGTCGATCGTGCTCAGACTGGATGAATTGACCTTTCCAGAACATCCTCCAATCGTGTCGAACTCTCACAAGATGAACTCGATACATATATTCGCAAAGTCTCAAGGCAATATATTGACACACTTACGAAGACCTTCTCTGGAGGTTCAGATCTGAGGCAATCACTTGTTACTCGGATTCCTTTTTCGGAATCATCTTTGGATTTAAAAATATGACGTCAACGATATGATACCTGAACAGGTCCATCAAGACACTTTGCCGTTACACTCGGAGGTACCCATCTTCCAACTCCTTTTTGGAGACTTACTTGAAATTCGTCATGGTCAAATAATATTCGTAGTGCATCTTTCGCTGTCTCACATATATTGGAGAACAGCTGAGTTGAAGCTTCTCTCTCGGTATATCGATCTGGTTGAGCCAATACAATTACATGATGAATTACGATTCCTCTAGATTGAAAGACTCTTCCTACATATGCTATAAGATGATGATCTTCTTTTTCGTCTGCGATGGAAAAAATTAATGATACTCTGGGAGATCGCTCACGTAGAGCTGACCCAACTTCAGTTGGTACAATGAAAACAGGAACTAATTCGGTACTTTTTTCTGAGGAAAGTATCTATATACCAAAAGCAACTTCAACTCAAGTAAACAATGTAGTGATTGCAGAAGATGGAACAGTGACTATTGATTTCTGACTCCCAAATGGAAATGCCCTTCCATTGACATCAAATATCCCATCTCATTGACAAACTTACAGAACATCTAATGTTTCACCTCTAGCAGCTCAGATTCCTACAGTTGTCTTGGTTGAATACTATGTCGTATTGGGTTTTCCAGATGGAACAACTCAGAAGATATCAGTTACGAAATCTCCTGCTCAATTTAAGCTTCTTGATACTGTCGACTGAGCATTCACAATCCAAGTAGAAACCAAAACAACAATAGGAAATACTAGTACTTCGGCACTTTCACAGAAGATGAATCAAACACGCTTCAAGGATGCACCATCTACTATCGCCGATCTCCCTAATCCTACCGTTACAAGTACAGACGCTACTTTCTCGAATATACAACTCCCGACCGATCCAAATGGAGTGAGAAATATTGATTTCTCTATAGTGACTAGTTCAAATAATGCAAAAGGAACAATTCTTTCTACATGAAGTATAGTACGGTTTATTTGAGGAACTCCATGAGCACAGTATATACTCGTGATGACTGGAGAGACAGCCAAACAGAAGCCCGATGGATCAAAAGAGTGGATTCCATTTAGAAGATCATCAGAATTTAAACTGAAAGAAGCTCCAGACACTGTAAAACCAGTCATTACTCTCGCAGGAACTCCTATCATGAATGTCGCCTTCGGATCAACCTACACAGATCCAGGTGCTACATGTACAGACAATAAAGATCCTACTTGTACCGTTGTCACGACAGGAACTGTAGATACGAGTAAAGCAGGACCCTACACCATCACCTATACTGCGATAGATAAAGCATGAAATGCTGCAATACCAGTTACTCGTACCGTTAATGTTCAACAAGCACTCCCTACGCTTCCAGCTACTATTACACTTCCTACAATAAGTGACGATGGATGATCAGTGATTACTACCTCATTCAATATGCCAGCTAATGTTCCGTATACAGTTGATCTTTCTGGATTACCAACAGTGGACCATTATGGAAGAAATATAACTTGGACTGCTAGTCAATCATGAAATAATATAACTATTACTAGTAATACAGAATTTGCATGATTTGGAGGCACAATCACTTACTCTATTTATATGAGCTCACCTGGAAATGCAACAGGTCGTACAGAGGTAAAGTTACCAATCCTGACATTCTAAATTTAAACCCTAGGCTACTAGGGTTTAAATTTCTAATCAAGAATTCGTATAGATCTAATAGTTCATCATATTGGTTTGTTATATGGAGTTATTACATTATGAGGCCAATTTCAGAATGTTACAATTTCCACAGTATTTGGAACCACAAAATGAAGTTTTCGCACGCCGCCTCATAAACTGACCTGACTTACACAATCATCTCAACTTCACGGAGTGAGTAGAGGTAACCATTTGCAATCAAATCAAGTTCAGCTTACGTGGATTCGATATTTTGCATTTGGTGGACTAGGATTACCAGTAAAATCAATTAATATATTTCAGTTAGTGAGGCCACCTTCAACTATCATTTCAATTTCTTTTCAACCAAGATTAAAACCAAAACTACCAGTATCATAGAGTAAATATTGTCAATTAGCAGTAATACTTGCTCAGTTTAGTGAAGGCGTAAAGTTTAGTGAAGACGTGATTAAGGCGGGTCTATTTTCTAAAAATAACCTCCTTCTATCTAAATCGTTAATAACTCATGTGAAACTTGCCACTGCTAATACATTATCTTTCTGACATTTTTCTATATGTGTATGAAGGAGTGATGGCCAGAGGATTTTTCTACCGTCATTATCAGGACATATTGCGTCCCGTTCAGTGAGCGTTGTCGGCTCTGTGACAGCGAATTCATTTCTGATTCGGGCTATTTTTGTTGGACTCAGACCTGGGATCGCGAGGACTCAGGACATATAGTCGAGGTCGGCAAGCGTATTCTCGGTAATTCCAGTATTCGTCGTATAGAGACTATTCATCGCAGTTCTCACACCTGGTGATGGACATATAGGCAGTGTTACTCAGAACGGGATCGTCACTCCAGTCATAACATCGAAGTCATGCTCGATTCAGGCAGTATCGCGACAACGGATAGTTCCTGCTACGCCAGTGCTCGTCGACTGGAGGATCATGAGCGAACCGATACCACCAGATTGTGTCTTGATAATCCTCCATGGAGCCATAGCTGATATATGGGCAGTAGGATTCGATTGTGTGAAGGCGACAGCCGTTCCACGGACTCCGACGATGAGGTCATCACGTCCGATATAGTAGCCACCCGTCTCAGTGAGGACACGTCCCCAGAGCGATCCATTCTCGAGGATCGCATAGGCCATCGTCGATCCACTAGCAGTACCAGTATCCAGTGAGACAGTAGAGTCGGGTCATACACGCAGAATCGAATAATCAGCAAATGCTATAGTTGTCGTAGAACCAGGATCAGTCTTTATGATATCACCTTCGAGGATACCTGTACCACTGGTGATGGTTTCGAAGGTTCCATTGGCATGGTAGACGGTCGCAGTGCCTGAAAGGGTATCGACACTTCCCATCATGGCGAGGACTCCACTCTTGTCTCCACAGCTCGGTATGCCTCCAGCGACGGAAGTCCAGACCTTGGTCGTCCCACAGTTGCCACTCGAGCGGAGGTATCCTGTTGCGGTCACACCTCCCAGAGCAGTCGCATTATTCACGGTTCCATCACCGTTGTAGGTGCTGAGATTCGCACCACCGAAGAACCCTGCGATCGCTCACCCGATGGTTCCATTTCCTTGGGGAAATCGAGGGAAAAGTCATGTGTCAGGAAGGAGTCCAGCGACATAGGCAGCAAATACTCCTCCGACAGTGAGGATGAGAAGAGCAGCAATCGTGAGGATTTTGCGCATAGAACGAGAGAAAAATGAGTAATATCTTCATTGTATATACTTGCGTATTTTTGCAATGATGTCGAGGGATTTCTCATTGACGCTCGAAAAATACAAGACATAATACCACTATAATATTCGCTATCTTTCATCACCTATGACGGATCAAGCATCTCAGGCAATCAATGAGATTCGTTCAGAGGTATTGCCTCCATGGAAGGCCCGCAAGCCGATCTAAAAAGCTCCCCAAAAGGGGAGTTTTTTGAATATTTAGCGACAGAGGATATTCCCACTCGGGTCGAATCCATAGATACACTGATTGAGTCAGCAGGTCTGGTTCTGTATGGCGATCTTCTGATAATTCGTCGCAGCGTTGCCTCAGAGTTTTGTTGCATTCTTCACCGTTCCATCTCCAGGATTGGTATAGTCCCCAGAAGCGAGGATCATATTCAATATATCACCGAAGAGTCCTCCGTTCGCCGCATTCGCGACTCATGCGATCGTGGAGACGACGATGAGGAAGAATATTCCACCGAAAGTGATCGCACGAACAGTCTCTTCTCGGAGGATCGTCACAAGTGATGATTTTTGCATATTCGAGGGGATTACGATACAATGGAACTATCATATGTACAAACTCAAAAATCTCAAACACATTTTCGCAATATGGGGGATCGTGATGGTCCTGATTCTGAGTATTGTTCGGCTTTTCTGATCGAGCCTCCTCACTCCTGTGACCCAGTTTTTCACCTACCGCGATGCACCATTCCAGAACTTCCTCTACAAGGAACGATGGAAGCCCTCGGCAGATCAGATTGCTATCATCAAAATCGATGATAATACTCTGAATGACCTCCAGGCTCGATCAGATAGGAGTATGCTCACGATCGGGAAAAAGACGTATATAGAGCTCGTCAAAAAGCTCGAATCCGTGGGAGTAAAGGGGATTGCCTTCGATATCATATTCCAGAATACTGATCCAGATGAAGATCTTTTCGCAAGCGTGCTTGAACACTACAGAAATACGGTCATTGGTGTCGGATCTCGTTGTATTCCGAGTGACTTTCCTGTTGCAAAACTCCCTAAATCAAGCAAAACATACGTCTCTTGTGATGGAAGGTATGAGGGATCAGAACTTCAACAGATGTTCGATGCAAGTGGAGGATATATTTTTCCAGAATGTATCCAGGACGAATCAGGATCTACCTATACTTGTGATTCATTTCCTCGTTCGGTCTATACATGAGCCAATTGGTGACTCCTCTCTATCGATAAAAATATCGATAAGCGTGTTGCAGCTATTACCTTGACTCAGGCACCATTTCTCCCTGAATGATCGACTCGATATATCCCGAGTCTTGCCCTTTCTCTCTATACGAGTACCAATAGTGGAACTCAATTATATTCTGGGAGAATAGTACAACCATTCTTCGGAAGAGAGAGTACCTATCCATATATTCCTCTTTCCACAGTGCTCACTATGGAGAAACGAGATCTGATAATGACTTTCTCGAATAAATATGTCTTTGTTGGGGATACAAGTAAGGCGAATCATGATATGGTTATCTCACCAGTATCTGGCGTGGAAATGCCCTGAGTCGAGACCCATGCGCATATGCTCGATGGGATTCTCCAGAATCGTATTCCTGTAGTGACTCCACCAGCGACGTTGTATGCGATGCTCTGTCTCGTGACACTCCTCATCGTTGCTGTCTACTTTCTTATTCCGAATGTTGCATCACCGATACTTGCGATCGTATTTTTTCTCTTCACGATCTGGCTCGGACGGTATCTCTACAATATCCATGGAATTATCTTCGAGGTTCTTCCAATCATGCTTGGGACATCACTCCTCTCATTTCCGATCACATTCATCTATCGATTCTTCATCGTTGATCGAGAGCGCCGTAAGCTCCAGAAGAATTTCAGTCACTATATCGATCCAGTTGTGGTTCAGAAGATCACAGAAATGGGGGGCAATATCCAGCTCTGAGGGGAATCGAAGCCGATGAGTGTTTTCTTCTCTGATATTGCGAACTTCACCACGATCTCTGAGCGACTCGGTCCGACGGTACTCTTCGCGATGATGACAGAGTACCTCTCGCATATGACGGATATTCTCATTCACGAAGGAGGCACCCTCGATAAGTATATCGGGGACGCGGTGATGGGATTTTTCTGAGCACCACTCGATATGCCAGATCATGCGATCCGAGCCTGTCGAACAGCACTCCTCATGCGACAAGCACTTCCAGCATTCAACCAGAGTATTGCGAAGAAGGGAATAGAACCGATCGACTTCCGTGTCGGGATCGCGAGTGGGGATGTCATCGTTGGGAATATCGGGTCTGAAGAACGATTCAACTATACTGTCCTCGGAGATACCGTGAATGTCGCCTCTCGGCTCGAGGGAATTGGGAAAGAATATTTGACACATATTACCATATCTGAGAATACCCGAAGGCTCCTTGACTCAAGTTTCTTCGTCAGAGAACTCGATACGATCGCAGCGAAGGGGAAGACGGAGTGAATTCGGATATATGAACTTCTTCCTATGGATGAACATGAGAGAAATACGTATGCCTATGAACAATATGCTCGTGCGCTTATCCTTTACCGAGCGGGGAATTACCGCGATGCGGGGATTATTTGGGAAAAACAAAAGGATATCGATCCGCCATCCAGAGCAATGATGGAACGATGTCTCCTCATCCTGAAGGGGGAAATTCACGTCGAGAATGGAATCTATCATATGACTCACAAATAGAATCTTGGAGTGTTGGAAAGTTGGAGTGTTAGAATGTTAGATAATCAGGTATTGAATTGTGGACTGTGGGAATTGTATTTTTTGTCATCCTGAACGTAGTGAAGGATCTGTTCTATAGGTAGTGCATATTGGTGTTAGGTACAGATTCTTCGATTCTCTCAGAATGACAAAACAGAGTAAGATTTCTCGACTTCGACTATCATCTTCGCTCGAAATGACAGAATACCTTGATGTAAGTAGAAAAATCCTCATTCTCTGCTAACTGCTAACTATCTCTTCCAGAAAGTCTCCCGCGCTTTTCCAGTAGCGTGTTTCTGTACGGATTTTCTTCACTGAGAGGAGCGTCATGCGATTCTTCCCATCGAATCGATCGAGGAAAGCTCGGATCCGCTCAACATGAGTTCCATCATAGAAGTCAAAAATATAATTCTGTCCCACTTTTTTGAGGCTCTCGAGTCCATATTCAGCGAAGATGAGTCGTGCCCGGAGGAGGAGAAAAAGATAAGAAATATGAGGTAGGAGGTATGAGGTATGAGATGAGAGAACTCATGCTGTATTTTCTGTTGTAGTTCATAGTTTATACCTCATATCTTCCTCGATCTCATCCAATTCTTCAAGTGTTTCAATATTTTCTATCTCACGGAAGAAGTTGAGCTTATCCGTCTCAGAGAGAAAGAGTGAATCATCGAGTGAATACGAGAGTTCGAGTTCGACTTTGACCGGTTTTTTTCGAGCTTTCTCTTCTTTGATTTCTGCGATTTTCTCCTCGAGCATACGGAAATAGAGGGTGAGTCCGACATCCTTACTTTTTCCTGCTTGCTTGAATCCGAGAACGTCCCCAGCACCGCGGATCTCCATATCCCGCATAGCGATCTCGAATCCTGCGCCGAGATGCGTATTATTGGCGATCGTGATGATACGTTCCTTCTCGACCTGAGCCAACTCTGGCTTCCGATAAAGGAGGTAACAGTATCCCTGTTCTCCCTTGCGCCCCACCCGACCACGCAACTGATGGAGTTGTGCGAGTCCGAAGTCCTCAGGATCGATGATGATGATGGTATTCGCCCTGAGGAAATTCACTCCATTTTCGATGATCGTCGTCGTCAGGAGGATATCATATTCTCCCCGCTTGAAGGCATGAATTCGCTCTTCTATCTCTTCTCCAGGCATCTGACCATGAGTTACTATGGTTCTTGGTACTAGGCTTTTGGTACTAGGTTCTTGGTACTTGGTTTCGTCATTGCGAGAATCACGAAGCAATCCAGTTTCCTGTGATGCTTGATCTATTCAAGATTCTTGGAATCCATTCATCATACCTTTGTAACCACCTGTACCCCCTTGTGGGGTGAAAGTATCAAAAGTTTCGAGGGGTGAAAAACTCGCTCCTTCTCGCTTTGCTCGTCATTTTCATTTCTTCTTCTCTGCTCAAACAGTTTCGCCCCCCGAACCCCCATTTCATTGTTTCTCATCAATATTCAAATCATCTCCCGTATTTGATCTACTTTTCACTTTTCACTTTTCACTTTTCACTATCATTGCTATTTCTTTCTCCATCTGTTCCATACCACGGATGCGATTATGGAGAATAATAATCTGGCCTCCACGCTTGAGCTCATATCCGATAGCATGAGCGACGACTGACTCAGTCCATGAACTCACGATGGTTTCTATAGGTTTTTTCTTTCTCGGTGGAGTAGAGAGAAGTGAGACCTTCTTGAGTCCTGAGAGTGCGAGATTGAGCGAGCGGGGAATCGGAGTTGCAGAGAGCGCGAGAATATCGACATTGGCACGTATTTTTTTGATCGTCTCCTTGTGAGCGACACCGAACTTGTGTTCTTCATCGATGATGAGGAGTCCGAGTTTTTTCCAGCGGAGATTTTCGGAGAGCAGTTTGTGCGTGCCGACGAGGATATCTATATTTCCGTTCTTCAGTCCCTCGAGGATTCGCTTCTCTTCTTGTGTACTGGTCATCCTCGTGAGGCATTCGATGCGAAATGGATAGGGAGAAAACCGATCCATGAAAGTCTCATAGTGTTCATCAGCAAGAACGAGGAGGGGAGAGATGACCGCAACCTGATAGCCAGAGAGAACCGCTTTGTACATGGCATTCATCGCGACTTCTGTCTTCCCGAATCCGACGTCCCCTGAGAGGAGTCGATCCATCGGATATTCGGACTCCATATCGCGAAAAATCTCATGAATAGCCTCCGTCTGATCAGAGGTGTATTCATAGGGAAATCGAGAACAGAATTCTGCTTCTTCATCAGGAAAACTCTTGAATGCAATACCCTTCGTGAGAGTTCGCTTGCTCGCTATCTCGATGAGTTCAGTGGCTATTTGCTCGATCTCTTCATCCGTTTTCTCGATCGTTCGTTCCCACTCTTTACCCGTGAGGTTCGTGAGTTCTGGTTCGAGCTCACCGACATATTTGCTGACTCTGTAGATCTCCGTGAGAGGAACGAATATCTTGTCACCACCAGCATAGTGGAGTTCGATATATTCTCGTCGTATCTCTCAGAGCGTTTTCTCGATCACCGCATGAAACCTGGCAATCCCATGTTCTCGGTGGACGACATAGTCTCAGGGATTGAGGTGGAGGAGGAGGTCGAGATTCTTCGCGAGTGACTTCTTTGATCGAGTTCTCACGAAAATAGTTCCGAGAATATCGTCAGTGATGATGATGGTAGGTTGGAGAGTTCGAAGGTTGGAGAGTTCGAAGGTTGGAGAGTTGATAGGATCATAGACTGGAGATCGAGTCGCTCAAGATGTTCGTCATTCCTGAATTGATCAGGAATCTTTAGTTGTTTCCTGTTCAGTTTTTTCAGCTCAGAGAATACAGCTCTCAAGTCCATTTTTGCTTACGGGAATGATCGAACATCCCACAATCTCATGAAATTCGAGAAAGTCAGCTACGGATTTTTCATTTTTTGTATAGAAGCAAATATTCGCATGAGAAGAGTGTTCTTCAAGGAAGTGCTTCAGCGCGTCAATATGGGAAATATCTGGAATACTGACATCGAGTGAGAGTGAATCTTCACGATGAAAGTCAGTGAAGTGGATATCTGCAATACTTCTGAGCTTCTCGAGTTCGGGATGGAAGTCACACCCAATCAAGAGTATTGATACTCAAGATACTGGAGTATTGAGAGGATTATCGAGAAGCGAGAGGAGTTCTCCATTGATCGTCCCAGTATTTTTCCCAAAAGTATCTTCCCGAATATTCTCATTCTTGATATCGATATTTTCTCTGAAGGTTCGCTGTCCCTTGGTATCTATCTCGATGATGCTATCGATCTCTGTATCGAACCATTCCATCTGATAGAGGCTCCCTGTACTCGCATGGGTAAGGGTGATGATACTACCCTCACGTTTGTATGTCCCAAGCTCCCCAGTATAGCTACTATGATGGTATCAGAGCTCGATAAGGAGTTCAATCACGGTTTCCATGTCCTCGGTACTTGAGCGCTTGAGCGTATGAAGTACCTTTTTTTCGATGTATTCTTTTTTTCCACTGATTTCGAGGACATGGGGATGGAGGATGAAAAATCATTCCTCAGTACGTATCATCTCGAAGTAGTCAGCAATGGTATGAATATGTACCCAGTTTTTTCCAGTTACCATCATTCAGAATGCTTCTATGAGTTTCCGATCCTGTTCCTTATCAGTGATAATAATGTATTTTGAAATATTTTGCCTGTCAAAAAGACCCTTCATCATGAAGAGTCGGGCAGTCGCACAGATCGAGTGAGAAAAAGTCTGTAAGACATTTTCTCACGTTCTTTGTTCTTTGTTCTTTGTTCTTTGTTGTAACATACTAACATATGAAGTTTAATGATTTTCTCACGCAGTTTCAGAGAGATATCGGATAAGTCAATGGAGTTTCATATGGATGATATCAAGTTTTTCTCGATAAACATCAATCACTTCTTGAGGAATGAATTATGCCTTTCCAGCTATTATCAGTTGAGTCTTGAGTTCTGAGATACTTCAGCGAGCAATATAGAGAAAATGAGTAAAATCTTTTTGTGTCCTTCTGCCAGCACCTTCAGCAATATTGCTTGCTATGCTTACCACCGCACGTTCCATTTGATCTTTGAATCCAAAATGTTTCTGTAATCGAGAAAAATCATCAATCGAACGGAAAAATGCAGTACAAAAATCGACTGATAATTTCCATACCTCAAGATTTTCAAAATTACTCATAAAGAGCTGATTCGAGAGAGAAACAAACAACGAACAACGAATAACCAATAACGATTTACACCTTCAGTATTTCTTCTTCCTTCGTCTTGAGAAAAGATTCTACCTCCTTCATAGCACTATCGATATCCTTCTGGAGAATATCTTCATACGATTTTGCAGCATCTTCAGATATTTCCTTTTCTGCTTTTGCATGATCGATTTTTTTCTTGAAATCTTGTCGAACCGTACGAATTCATACCTTTCACTCTTCGGTCATTTTTCCCGCAATCTTCACGAGCTCCCGACGACGTTCTTCTGTCAGAGGAGGGATCTTGATCATGAGAGACTCCCCATTATTTGAGGGATTGAGCCCGAGACTCGCATCACTGATTCACTTCTCGATATCACGAATGAGTGACTTATCCCATGGTTGGATGACGATCGTCTGAGCGTCAAGTGTCGATACTGCAGCAACGTTCCCCAGGGGTTGACTTCCACCATATGCCATCACATAGACGCCCTCGACGATTGCAGGGTTCGCTCGTCAGGCCTGGAGTTTCGCGAGTTCATTTTTGAGGTGGTTTTTTGCTTTGTTGAGCTCTTGTTGAAGATTCGTAAGCATAGTGATAAATATAATTATAAAAGAAATGTATAAATAGTGTATTCAAATTATCCCTTTCTACAAGCTTTTTTTTGACAAAGAATGCTGACAGCATATGATACGTCGTGTATATTTATATTTCTAATTTTCACGATCCATATGAGACATTTCTCCACTCTCGTACTTGTGGCCGTTTTTGTGGGATCAACTCCATTTGCTTTCTCTGCAAGCGGTGAAGGCGGTGCTACTCCTGCACCAGTACCATCTGTCGCTCCAAGCGTCGCTCCTGCACCAGCACCATCTGTCACTCCAGCCGCCGGATCCAAAAATACTCCTCTTCCAACAGTGACACCAGTCATGACGGCAGCTCCATCCAATGCTACGACACTTCCTCCAAGTGCTGGATCGGCTCTCGGTGAATATAAGTCACTAAGCTGTAGTTCGAATTCAGCTTTTGCCATCAATAGCTGTGATCAATGTTTTGATGGAGGGAGCGTGAAGACGGGTGAGAAACTCACAGGTCTTTTCGATAACTGGACCAATAGTTCCAATGCTTCACTCTCTGCTTACAAGGAAGAGCAGAAATCTCCAAATATGGTTCGATTTGGAACTACGACATGGTCAACCACCCCTGCCTCTGAAGCAAATGTCTGGAAGTATTCAAGTGACATCATCTGGGTCACTCCTCCTGGAGAAAATAAGTCACAATTCCTGCTTGCAGGCGCACAAAAAGTAAAATTCTATGAAGCAGATCTCGGTGCTGGATATACCCTCGATAAGACAGACAAAAAATCAGGAGATCTCGTCGGACTTCTCAGGTTCCCAGTTGTAGCACATACCCTCGATATCAATAGTGCCTCCGAGGGTCCAGCAACAACTCGCTATGAGTGTGTCGCCTACAAGTATGATCTTCCAGCTCAGCCAGTAACTCCTCAGGGAACTGGGAGTACCAAGCCACCAGAACCATCTCAAGTCACCAAGACGAAGACTGGTCCTGAGACACTTCTCCTCATCGCTGCTGCATTCTTCATTGCTTTCGGTATGATGTTCACGCTCCGCAGACGAGTATAGAGAGAAATATTTTCCTAAAAGACCAAGCGTATGCTTGGTCTTTTTTCTTTTCCTCTCAGAAAATCGAATTATTGACAAAATATAAATAATACAATAAATACTTGACAAAAAATGAATACTTCATAATATCAAGCCATAACAGAGAAATGGGTATACAAACTTTGCAAATAATAGAAAAATATGCTACGCTCAGATGGTATTCGTGAGAATCTTCTCAT
>JANPGO010000059.1:0-13537 GCA_031423995.1 Candidatus Altimarinota bacterium
TTCTTGGTTGCCTTACGGATACGTGGCCAGAAATCATCGGGTGGAACAACCGCACCTGCCTCTCCCTGAATCGGTTCCATCATGACGGCAGCGATTCCGACACCAACCTGCTCACAGATCTCGAGCTGACGTTCGACTGCATCGGCATCACCGAAGGGGACATGATAGACTGGTCAACCATAGAGTTGTCCGACGCTTTCACGGTAATCCTTCTTCCCGATCATCGAGAGTGCCCCCATGGTCTTCCCATGGAATGCCTTCGTTGCGACGATAAATCCAGCTTTTTTTGTATACATTTTCGCGAGCTTGATCGCTCACTCGTTTGCCTCAGTTCCACTCCCTGCGAAGAAGCAATACTTCAGATTCCCCGGAGTGATCTCCGCGAGGATACGAGCCAGCACTCCACGAAGTGGATCGATGAGTTCCTGGGAAGGCATAGGATTATGGAGAAGTTGTGAGTGCACCGCATCGATCACTTCTGGATGCGACCATCCATGCGAGAGGAGTCCGTAGCCACCGAGCCAATCGATATATTTTCGACCGTTGACATCCTCGATCGTCGCACCTGAACCCTTCCATTCGACAGCGGCATTGTCCCCTGAGAGAGTGACCGATTTTCGATATTCGAGCCATCCAGCATTGAAGTGCTCACGGAAATTCTCGAGTGATTCTTCGATAATCCAATTCGCTTCTTCTGCACTGGGTGTTTGTTTATTTTTGATGACTTCGAGCCAACGATGCGTGTAGTCGAGGATATTTTTCTTGGTTTCTTTCATACGAAGGGAATGATGAGGTATAAATTATAAAGTATGAATTATAGAGAGAGTTATCTGACTGAGACTTCGTCTTCGTCTACAATTGTCGTCTACTATATTTTCTTGCGGAGAGTGAAGAGGAGGTAGTAGTTCTTCATCCTATGGATCCAGTCAGAGAGGTAGACGGTCCGTCGGTAGATGAGGAATGCGACAAAGAGGTTCACGATCACGAGATAGGAGAAATACCCAATGCTTGCGAAATCATAGTGCTCGATGGAACCAATCAGACAGATCTGTGAGAGTCATGCCATGATCCATGCAAGAGGATCTTCAGTTTCTGGTGCAAAGTAGAGCTTCTTCAGTGTTGGAACAAGGATGAGGAAGTCAATGAGTATAATACAGAGAATTGCCTGACTGATACCAAGGATTTTAATCAAAAAAAGAGTAGTGATAGCCAGAATGAGGGCAATAATATCAATCTTCCCGATTCGTACCTTCGACCATGACATCCAGCCGAGGAGTGCTCATCCGAGAAGCGCCGCTGCACGGATAAAGACTGGAATACTCGAGATCGTGAGCCCATCTACATTGATCAGGAAATATCCATTCGTGATCGCGAACAGTGCCCAGATTGTCCAACTGAAAGGATGCGGAACAACTCGCCCATGCACAACATGATAGAGATATGGAACAATCCCGATGAGGTAGAGAAGTGACGAGATGATGATGAGAACGAGAGACATATGGAACGTATTATTGGAATGGTGTCTTTGTATTTTGAGGAGGGTCGTCATCCTGAGCTTGCGAAGGATCCAGAGTATGTGAATATGGACTTTCACCTAAGAGATGCGTTACACTTAGAATGACAAGCTAGTAAGCATTCAAGAATGTAGATGGTTTATTTATTCTTCCAGATTTTTCCCTTCTATCTCCTGCTTCCTACTATCTCCCTACTACTTTGGCATACTCGTGACCTTGATCTGTGTGAATTCATGAAATCCGACTCAACCGTGTTCGCGACCGGTACCCGACGCCTTGTATCCTCAGAATGGATCAGCAGGGATACAATAGTTCACCGTATTCATCTGCACCATACCACTCTGGATTGCTCGAGCAAATCTATGAAAGAGATCATGATCCTCCGTGAAGACATAGGCGCCAAGTCCATAGGGAGTATCATTAGCAAGTTCGATCGCTTCTTCGACTGTCACATATGTGATCACAGGAAGGATCGGTGCGAAGACTTCTTCCTTCCAGACAGACATTTCTCTCGAAATATTCCCAAGGAGGACAAGCGGGAAGTAGGCTCACTTCAGTGTTGGATCAGGGATATTCTCTGCGAGAATTTTTGCTCCTGAGCCAAGTGCATCCGTAAGCTGTCCTTCTGCATGATCCTTCTGCTTCTCAGAGACGAGCGGTCCAATCGTCACAGTCTCATCGAGAGCTGTACCAATTTTTTCTGCAAGTACCTTTGAACTGAGCTTCTCGACGAGTTCATCATATCGTGAAGTATGGACGATGAGTCGCTTCAGCCCATCACACATCTGACCACTATTGGAATAACGCATGAACATGATCGTATCGAGCACATTATCGATGTCCGCATCCTCGGCGATAATGCCTGGAGCAGATCCTCCGAGCTCCATGAGGGCAGGGATATTTTTCACATGAGCCTTGTCTGCGAGTGTACGTCCGACTCCAGTACTTCCCGTGAAGGTGATCCCATCGATATCAGCATCGGTGAGGAGATCTCCAACAGAACCATCCCCATAGACTTCATTCCAGACACCGAGTGGCAGAGAAGATCCTTCAATAATACGAGCGATCATCTTCCCCGTGAGAATGACTTCCTTCGAGATCTTCCAGACAACGGTATTCCCTGCGAGAAGTGGCTGGATACATGCCCAGACAAAGAGCATGAATGGATAATTCCATGGCGTGATCGCTGCGATAACGCCTCGTGGTTCATAATAGAGTGTATGGATCTGGTTCTGATCTTCGAATGTCACTTCTGGTGAGAGATACTGTTCGGCATGATCGAGATACCAGAGATAATAATTCAATCCTGCAAGGACTTCCTCACGAGCGAGCTTGATCGGCATACCCATCTCACGGGCAATACTTTGTGCGAGATTTTCCCTCTCCTGACCGAATCGGTGATAGAGTGCTCTGAGCACATGGATACGATCTTCGAGGGCAGTATAACTCCAGGTACGAAAAGCTTCATGAGCAAGTACCATTTTCACGTGGACTTCTTCTGGGGAAGAAGATTCTACTTCTCAGATGAGTGCATAGTTGTCAGATGGATCGGTAGAGGGAATGAGTGACATATAAACAATAAGGTGAAATACATATCTAGACTAGCACAAGGTATCTCAGAATGCAAAAGATCGGAATTGATAAATTAAAAATAGTGCCCATAAATATGCATTTAAAAACTAAAATGAAAAATGAGGTAAATATTTTTGATAATTTTCGAAGTTCCTGCTAAAATCATTATATTATAAAAAAAATTATGAAAAAATACATTGTAGCCCTTTCATTATTTCTCTTCACTCTCTGTGTTTCGTATGGGACAGTCTCAGCACGTGGATGATGTTTTGCATCATGAACCCTCATCAGTACACCAAAAGGAGATATTTCTATCGAGAAACTCCATATAGGCGATGAGATTATGGGCTATGACTTCATATCACAGAAGAAAATCCCTTCTACAATATGACAGATTGATATCTACCAACGAGCAGAGTATTATCGTATCAATAATAAAACTCTCGTCACAGCCGAACATCCATTCTATGTATCAGTATGATGAAAAATCATACTCCGTGAGGTATCAGTCCTGAAAGAATGAGACAAACTCATAAATGTATCATGAAGTGAAATCATTATTACGAGCATAGAAATGATTACATCTCCGATCCAAGTATATAATCTCGTAAACATAGAGCCGATGCATAACTATTATGCAAATGGAATCCTCGTTCACAATAAGTGAGGCGGCGGAGGGGGATGAGGTGGATGATGAGGATCGCACTCTTCTCGACCGCTTACTCCACAGGAAATTGCAGCGAACAATGCTGCACACCAGGGACTTCTTATACGAGAAGATGCAGAACTGGCTCAGGTGCGAGGAAGTATCAATCCATACCTCTGGATAAGTGCCATCGGAAGTGTACTTATACTTCACTTACAAGATCCTGTTACATGAGGGGGAACAATGTTTTTCCTCTTCGTTGGTATGATGTCTCTTATGTTCCTATGAAATTATATATATATCCATTATATTCGTACGAGAACACCTTTCACAACCGATGCCTGAATCATTACATTTACGAAAAACATTATTCCTGAATTCTCAGGAATGTATGCCATACAATACACATCAGACACAGAATCTTGGAGACAAAAATCTCCAAAAAAACCACTCGATCCAATGGAATATATACCATATTCATCAGTGAATCCGAGTGATATAGTTCAGAAATATTTTTACCAGTATGAGCTCGACTGGACAATGAAAAACTGGGAAAATATGCAAACCTATCTGACTGAAGAGTATCATTATGAACAAAAATATCTTTTTGAGAATGATTTTAGTGACAACTATGATATCAATTACGATCCACAGATAGATATCATAGTTCCTATAAAGGTGAAGTCACCGAGAGAAAGAAATGATAATCGCTATGGACTCACTCTCGAATTCCAAGTAAATGCAAATATGATAAACTTTGAAGTGAATCCATATGGAAAAGTGGTAAGTGGTAAACCGAAGAGACGGTCATTTACTGATTATTGGACTTGTACCTATGACACAGTAAAAAATCAGTGGCTCCTCGATAATATCCGTCAAGGATAGATAAAAATCCCCTCCATCACTGGAAGGGGATTTGGGAATATATATGGCAGTCCCACTTGGAATTGAACCAAGGTCTACGGCTTTGGAGACCGCTACACTAACCACTGTGCTATGGGACTAGGCAAGACGAAGAAACGAGATACAATTTCGTATACTCGTCTTCGTCGAGGAGATTAGATTGCGTATCGATAGAATGCAACGATTGCATCTTTCCCGATCGTTTCGCCGACCTTCATATCAGGATTGACGACGAATGGCTGAGTGAGGAGAGCATTCTCTTCACGGAACTTCGTCATTTTCCCTTCGATAATCTTTGTGAGGATTTCTTCTGATTTTCCAGCATTTTTTGGATCTTCTTTCATGATCGCGAGTTGGATCTCCTTCTCCTTCGCGACGACATCATCAGAAATCTCTGAAGGAGAGACAACCTGAGGATTGGAAGCGACAACATGCATCGCAACTTGTTTGAGCTTGTCAGTATCGGTTCCTGGTTTTGCGACGACGACGGCTGCGTTCTTCGCATTGGAGTGGACATAGGTTGCCACGACATCACCCGTGATCTTCGTGAGGGTCTTGATGACCATGTTCTCACCGACCTTGAGTGTGTATTCAGAAGCCTTGAGCGCTTCAGCCTTCTCGATCGCAGCCGCATCAGTGGATTCTGCCTTGCGGATATCGATGAAGTGTCCGAGCATCGCATCGAAGGTCTCGTTGCGAGCAACGAAATCAGTCTCACAGGAGACAACAGCAACATACGTTGCATTGCCTTCTGTGACAATTTTGATTTTGCCTTCGCTGGTCTCATTCCCAGCACGTTTTGCAGCCTTCGCGAGCCCCTTCTTTCGGAGGAGATCGATCGCTGCTTCCATATCGCCATTTGATTCTGTGAGGGCGTTCTTACAGTCGGACATACCGACTCAGGTACGCTCACGAAGTTCTTTGATCATTGCAGGAGTTACCATAGGAGGAGGAGTTAGGAGTTAGAATTCAGGATTTTGATATTAAAATTGTGCTATTACTATTGAGCTATTCAGCGATTAGATTGTAGGTTTTAATTTAATTTTGTCATCCTTGCGGAGCGAGGTTCTCTTTCTTTTTTTGGAAAAATATTTGATTATGATTGAGGTTGAATCAGCATTGTATTACTTTACTCGAACCATGAACGAATATTCAGTTGTACGAGAGCCTTCTCGAGAGATTCTGAAAAATAGGGAATCGTCACGACTTTCCCGATAATAACATGGTAGATCAAGTAGAGTACACAGAGAGTGATGAGAGGATTGACGATCCATCCTACAAAGGGGATAAACGAAGCAATGATCATGATCACGAAGAGTCAGAATCCATGTTTCATGTAATGTGAGATGAACGAATTCTTCTTTCCGAGAACCAGAGGAACCCAGAAAAAAGGGGGAACGCAGGCGATGATTGCCGCAAGAGTATCCTGTTGATTGTTTCCTGAATTTGATAGCATATGCAAAAGGGTTATTCTGCTACTACTGGAGCCTCTGATTTCTCAGCACCCTTCTTCATCGGAAGTTTCTCTGTCTTGGGAGCGAGTGGTTTGCGATCTTCTGATTTGCGAGTCTTGATTGCGCTCTTGAGCTCACCGAGCATGTAGGCAAGTGCCTTGATCGAGTTGACGTTACATGGGATGAAGTAGTCAGCCTTGTCAATATCACCTGTTGAACCGAGGAGAGCAATCGTCATGACACCCATAGTTTTTGCTTCAGTGAGGGAGAGATCTTCATAGTGTCCATCGATGACAATGACGACATCAGGAGCTCGTTTCATATCCTTCACACCTGCATAGGCTGCCTTGAGTTTTTCGAGTTCCTTCATCTTGACTGAGACTTCCTTCTTCGTGAGTCCGTCGAATATCCCGTTGGTGACTGATGATTCGAGTTCATTGTAGTATGCTATTCGCTTCTTGATCGTTGTGAAGTTCGTGAGGAGTCCTGGAACCCACTTGGTATTCACATAGAAGTGACCAGTAGAAGTCGCGAGGGCTTCCACGAGATCCTTCGTCTGGACCTTGGTTCCGACGAAGAGGAGAGACTTTCCGCGAGCGGAGAGATCTTCGAGAAGTGCCTTCACTTCGACGAGCTTCTCAGCCGTCTTGTAGAGATCAAAGACATGGACACCATTCTGTACTCCGTAGATATAGTTGCGCATCTTCGGAGACCAATATTCACGCTTGTGTCCGATATGGACCGCGTTCTCGAGCATACTCTGTACGAGTGTAGCGTTTGACATAGAAAAAAATATAAAAAAATAATCCTTAACGAGATCTCTCGTCAGATACGAGGCTCCTCGGTCGTCATTCCTGCGGAAGCAGGAATCTCGTTTCCGATGGAGAGGAAGTATCCTTGTGAAACAGAAAAATCCCAACTCAGTTCTCATTTTCCGAGAGTGAGTCGGGATAATTATAGGGAAAAATTAATTAATGCAATATTTTTTCTCATCAAGTATTATCTGCATGAGAATGTGGTTTAATCTCAACTCGATATCCGTTTGGTGTTGCTTTTTCCCAAAGAACGGGAATATCTAAAACTCTACTCAAATGGAGATCATATCATCAAAAAACACCTATACGGTCATCGACAAATTCTATTCTTCATGGTATATATCAGAGTTCAAAAATTTTTCTAATTATTGCTTCCATTTTCATTCATGCTTCTGGAACAATAATAAATGGATAAACGTGGAGTCAATTAGCGAAAATCTTTAGGAGCTGAAGTCTAAAATCTCATGCTGTTAGAAGAGATATATCCTTACTCAAGTCACCATCTAATCCATATATTGCATCTGGATGATTATCAAAAAGTGATCTGGCACGAATATGAAATGTTTCAATATACCAATCAACCAATCATCTTTCATAAATATAGGGAAGTACACTATTTCATCTCAGATTCTTGAGTCCATCATCCAGATCTAATTCAATTCCTCTCATGAGGACGGTATCATCCAGATCCACAAAACGTAATACCTTCGATGGAATTCTTGGAAGAGAAAGAAGTTTTATCAGTACCTTTAATGTATTCTTTCAGAAAATTTGTCGGAAAAATATAAAATCTTGATCCAAAGTGATACGATGCCTTTGGAATCCAGGACTTGCTATTTTCGGACTCTCATGAGTTGATAAATTCATACTACTTCATTCAAGATACTGTATTTATAACTCTTTATTATAATTCTGTCAACTTATTTTCCGCTTTTCCTAAATATCAGTGGAAGAACACCAAGTGCGATGCCACCGAGACCGATGACATTGGTGAGGTGATCTGCGGTGAAGACTGAGTAGATGAGAACGAAGGCAAGACATGCAGCCGAGCAGAATGGCCAGATCACTCGAGTGAATGACTTCGGTGAGAGGTCACGTGTGACGAGATTCCGATATTCCCATGCACAGGCGAATCCTGTGAGTCCGAGATAGAAGCAGATCTGATAGCCGATCGCGGTGATCGATGTCTGGAGGATAGTATTCACGCTCGGGAGATAGGAAGAGAGGAGTATGAGGAGCATTCCGACTGCCCAGATAATCCCGACGGCGACATAGGGAGTCTGCCACGATGGATGGAGTTTCGCATAGCGAGCATCGAGTGCACCACTACGACTCTTCGCGAAGAGGGTACGTGTGAACTGAAGAATCTGCGTCTCGATCGTCCCGATCGTCGAGAGGAGGACAGCGATGATCGCGATATAGCCAAGTGATTTCCCGAGGAGCTTCTCGGCGAGGGCGAAGATGATGTTGGTATTGTATTTCGCTATCTCACTCTCTGTGAGTCCCATGAGGATGAGGACGGTGAAGACGAGAAAGAAGCCAATGAGAAAGATCATCGACCAGAAGGTCGCACGTCCAGGAGTCACTTGAGGATCGCGAGTCTCCTCAGCAAGATTCATCGAGACATCCCATCCATAGTAGAAGAAGAGTGCTACGAGGAGTCCCTGGATGAAGGTCGAAAGATCGAAGGCAAAAGGATTGAACCAGCTCCAAGAGAAGGCATGGACGGGCACATCCGAGAAATGATAGAATCCGAGCACGATGATGAGTCCGAGTATGAGTGCTTCGATCACCGTGAGGACAACCTGAGCATAGCTCGTGAGCTTGACTCACTTCACGACGATGAGCGAGACGATCGTGAGGAGAAATGCGGATACGCCTGTAACCCAATTCACATTATTGATGAGGGAAGGAGCGAGGACGAGAAGGAGTGCATTCGCGGCTGGGACAGTTGCCGAGACCATGAAGACACAACAGAGAAAGAGGAGTGCCCATCCAGCGAGGAATCCTGTCGTTCTCCCGAATATTCGCGTCACCCAGGCAAATGATGTTCCTGCATTGGCCTCGAGAGCATTCAGGTGGATGAAAGCCCATGCTATCCCGAACATGATGAGTCAACAGACGAGGATACTGGCAGGGGAGAGGACTCCTGCGATTCCGATGATCGTAAAGGCAGTTGCCTCGATCGAATAGGCAGGTGCTGTTCCTGCGATCCCCATGATGAGTGACTCTGTCGTCCCGAGTGCATCCTTCCGAAGTCCTGGAGTCATACGAGCAAGTGTGAGAATATAAACTCAGATATTCTCTCGAAAAATGGAGGAAAAGCAACTAAATCAAGAGAAAAATACTATCTAATCTCATTCTTGAGATACATCAGAATATACCTTTGACCCATCTAGTCACAATTTCTTTATTATTATAGGTAGACAAGGGTTATCTGCACGAAAATATGGAGGAGTATGGGTTATGAATAATCCGAAAAATACTTGTTCAGAAAAAGGAATTTGAGAATGAATTTGCAAAACTGTTTGAGCATATTTGTTAACTCTTTCTGTAATTTTAGTTTTTACATCATCATTTGCACTTTCTCACCAAGACAATAACAAGTCGATAATTTTCATTTGTAAACATAATCTTTCAAATATAGATCCATTCTCTGGTATCATATCAAAACTCATTCGTAGAAATCACATTGCCTGAGAATACTGGTTATTGTCTAATCAACTTTTAGTTATATTAAACTGATGTTCTATTTTTATAGTATCGAATGAATACTGAGATCATTCAATATATTTATCAGATTCTGCAAGTGGTTGTACTCATTTGACTATATCAAATATTGACATTATAGTATCAGCAACTTGTAGTGTTGATTCAGCCTCATCAACAGTATCGATACTTAGGGCTGCTTGAATTTCCGAGTCTGATCTACTTACACTAGGTACATCAGTTTGTCAGGGAGGAGTATCGTTATGAAAAAAATCAACTTCTGTTTGGCTTTCGAGGAAAGATGTTTTAGATTTTGGTTTTTTGAATCGTTCCATGAGTAAGGCTCACATACCTCCTATCATAGTTCATGTTATTGTTCATGCGACTTTTAATCTTTTTTTTATTTTTTCTCGTCTTTTTGGATTCCGGAGTCAGACTCATCAGAGTCATACGAGACCTAGTGCGAGGACTCAATTGATAGTTGTATTTCCAGGTCATCCATACCGAGTTCAGAGGAGATTTTCTTGTCCGATAGTGCTTTCTACTCGTGCAACAACATCAGCTGTAATTTCTGCTGCCTGGGATCCAGAAGGTGCTCCGGAAAGGATAACACTCGTTAAAATACTGACAAGAACACTATTTATTCATCTGTATGTTGGACTCTGATTCAGGTTATGCATATGAGAAATGAATTAGAGACGATTGAGTCGATCACGAACTTGTTGTATCAGTCTTTCTTCTGCGGAATTGGATGTAGTTCAGAATATTGAAGTAAGAAAACCACTTCTCTTAATCGATACTTGAATAGGACTTCATTGAATATCTGCATTTCGAACTATGATCACAAAATAATCATTTTCATCCACTCCTTCCTTATTCTCTCGTTGAAGCCATATTTCATGAGCTAATAAGATACTAAAATTCGGGATTCTATGAATATCAATCCGTATTTTCCCCTTTCAGTACGAACCTCAGAAATCGACTTCTTGATTCTCGAATGCCTCTATGACTTTTGCCTGATCGAGAGTAATACCTGTTTCATTCCAGATAAGATTAGTCGTACTTCAGGGATTCAGAGAGAACGCCCCATTCATTTTCTGATTATAGCGATCGAGGAATTTTTGTCGCTCCGTTGGGGCAAGTGAAATGGAATTATTTTGAAAACTCATTTTATTCTCTTTTCATCAGATGATAATTCTTGAAGCAAAATCAGAAGAATCATCTCTTTCTCCATTTTTTGACACACTCACTTTATAGTTTTTTTTACCATCATCTTGCCAAACTATGATTGATTGACTATCTTTGATGTCGAATACCATCTCATATTTCCCATCTTGAGACCTTCTTCCATAGACCTGAGTCACATCAATTCCCGATATAGTTCTGGAAATTCCAGCAAAATGTTCTGTAAGAATTCTCGCAGATTCAGCAGTATTCTTTTCCACGGGAGCTATTGGAATCTGTTTTATATCATCTATTCCTCAAGTATTTCAGGATTGAATTCTTTCTCATCATTTCTTCATCAGTGCGCCCACTTTTCATCAACTATTTTTCTTCTTTTTTGGTAAGATTTTTTGATAATTCTCTTCATCAGTAGTATCAGGATGTTCTTTCTTCCAGTCATTTGTCCATATTCGGATTCAGTATTTATTGTTACTATCATATCCTACTCGTACCTTTTCGTCATCTATATACGTACTCCGGATATCATACGAACCTTCTGGATCCACAAGGAATTGGAGGGTGCGATTTCCGACCTTCACTGAGAGCGTTATACTCTGTATTTTTTCAGTATTTTTATCCCATTCGACCTTCATGCCATCATAGAATCAGACTTCATCATTGAATAGATAGAGTTGATATCCGTACATTTTTTTTATGGTCTGGAAAGTTCTATGCACTGATTCTGGAACTGATAATTCCTTGAGTGTCTTCAGATCTTCTTGTGCCTTGAGCTGTACTTCCTCTGTCTTTTTTACGATTTCATTCCATGCATTGTTGTCAGAATATTTCTCTTTTGGGAACGACAAAATATCTCTGGTAATCTGACTATTATCAAAAGCTCAAGTATTCGAGGGAGTATTGAGTAGATGTTCTTTTTCGAAATCCATAGAAAAATGTACCATTCTATGGTAACGCAACCATCAAAATAAAGCAAATATCCAACGCTCGAAACTCTCCCTTTCCATTTGCCTTTTTCGAACTTTCGATACAATACAACCATCCTGAAATCTCACCTTATTGCCACTCCTATGTCATCCTCCAGTGAAAAATACGAAATCGTCATGTGACTCGAGACTCATGTCCGTGTGAAGTCTCATACGAAGATGTTCTGTCGTTGTGCGAATGCCCTTGAACTCGCCGATGAACCCAATATCCATGTCTGTCCTGTCTGCATGGGATTCCCTGGGATGCTCCCGACCCTCTCAGCTGGAGTCGTCGATCTCGCCGTACGAGCGAGTCATGCACTTAGGTCAACCGTCCAGAAGGAGAGCATCTTCGATCGCAAGAGTTACTTCTATCCTGACCTCCCGATGGGCTACCAGATAACCCAATTGTATCACCCGATAACAATCGGTGGGGAAGTGCGGACGATAGTAGAATGATCATTGAAAACCTTTCGTATTCATCACATGCATATCGAGAATGATGCAGGGAAGCTCGTCCACGCTGGTGGTCGGACGCTCTGTGACTACAATCGCTCTGGTGCTCCCCTCATGGAGATCGTGACTGAACCAGACTTCCGCTCCAAGGCAGATGTCCTCGGCTACCTCGAGGAACTTCAGAAGCTCATGCGGTGGTGTGGCGCGTCTGATGCAGATATGGAGAAATGACAACTGCGCTGTGATGTGAATATCTCAGTGAGACTGAAGTGAGAGACTGCCCTCAGAAGTCGTGTCGAGCTGAAAAATATTAACTCGTTCTCCTCCATCGGACGTGCCATCGATGTCGAATTCGAGCGTCAGTCTGAACTCTATGAGGCTGGGGATAAGCCCGATCAAGAAACTCGAGGATGGAATGATGAGAAATGATATTCTACTCCGCTTCGATCGAAGGAAGATGCGATGGATTATCGCTATTTTCCTGATCCTGATCTCCCACCTCTCATGCTCGATGAAGCATTTATCGATGAGCGAGAGATTGACGAGCTCCCGATCGACCGACGACAGAAATACCTCACCGAGTACAAGCTCATCGAAGATGATGCTCGTATCCTCTCAGGAGATCTTCTCACGAGTGACTTCTATGAAGAACTGGTCGCGCTCACGAAGGATCCGAAGCGTTCATGTTCCTATATCACGACGGTTCTCTTTGCGATATTCGAAGGACATCATGAGAAGATCGATCTCTCACATGTACGAGGAGGAGTCATCGAGGTTGCTGAAGTGATCAATATGGTCAATCGAGATGAGCTCTCCTCGACCAATTCGAAGGTCGTCATCGAGAAGCTCGTCTTCGAGTGAGGTACTGCGAATGAATGGGTCGAGAAACTCGGACTCAGGCAATCGAATGATACCCGAGCACTCGAGGCAATCGTAGATCAAGTTCTCATAGAATCACCTGCGCAAGTGACTGAATATAAATCTGGTAAAGTAAATCTCTTCGGATTTTTCGTCGGACAGTGTATGAAGGTCTCGAAATGACAAGGAAATCCGAAAATATTCACGGAAATATTGAAGGAAAGACTCGGGTAAATTTTTTGATTTTGTAGAAAAAATCTAATTCTCTACGAGATTATTGAGAATCAGATTCTCATATGTTTTTATGACGCTGATACTCAAAGTGATATCTACAAATAGTTCATTGACAGAATTCTCACTTTTTGTTTGACAGAAAAATCAGTATCCATATATTGTGGTGAATCGATAACTCACACCACTATATGAGAGCTTCTCTTCTTTTGCAGGATGGTACGACATTTAT
>JANPGO010000060.1:0-43047 GCA_031423995.1 Candidatus Altimarinota bacterium
TGGAAACAACATATGAGAATTATATCTGAAAGTCATAAAACAATAAAAAGGAAATTGCGTTTTCTCACTTTTTCCCTATGATGCGCGCATGAACGCACCAAAATCTATCAGAAATTTCTGTATCATTGCTCATATCGATCACGGGAAATCCACCCTCGCCGATCGCCTCATGGAGATCACAGGAACGCTCGAAAAGCGGGAGATCCAGTCTCAGACGCTCGATCAGATGGATCTCGAACGAGAACGAGGAATCACGATCAAGCTCACCCCAGTCCGTATGGAATGGAAGTGAATCGAACTCAATCTCATCGACACCCCGGGGCACGTCGATTTCCAATATGAAGTCTCTCGATCCCTCGCATCAGTTGAGTGAGCGATCCTCGTCGTCGATGCGACACAAGGTATTGAGGCCCAGACCCTCTCGAATGTCTACCTCGCGATGGAGAATGATCTCACGATCATCCCAGTATTGAATAAGATCGACCTCCCCTCAGCCGATGTCGAACGCGTGAGTGAAGAGGTGATGAATCTCCTCGGATGCAAGCGGGAAGATATCATTCCCGTATCAGCAAAAACAGGGATGAATGTCGAAACGATCCTCGATGAAGTGATCCGACTCATTCCTGAACCGAAAAAACTCGATAATCAGTCGAACTTTGTACCAGTAAGCCCCCCTGAGAAGGGGGGGAGTCCGACTATTTCTGTGGAGGACGGGGGGGTTGGCTTCTGAACGTCAGAGCAAACCCCTCCTCACCTCCCCTTATCAGGGGAGGATTGAGACAAAAAAACAGTGAAGTGACTCATCTTCGATTCTCAATACGATCCCTACAAATGAGTCGTCGTCTATCTCAAACTCTTCTCTGGACAGATAAAAAAATGAGACAAGCTCGAATTCATCAATACTGGCGCTCGAATCGAAGCCCTCGAAGTCGGATGTTTTCGTCCGAAATATTCCCCAACCAATGTCCTCTATGAAGGGGAAATTGGGTATGTCGTGACAGGATTGAAGTCTATCGTCGAGGCTCGTGTTGGTGATACAATATTTGCTGGGAATCCTGAAGCCAAGTATGCCATCAAGGGATTCAAGAAGATCACCCCCTATATCTATGCAGGGATATTTCCTGTCGAGACCGATGAATACCCGAAGATGAAGGATGCCATGGAAAAACTCATGCTCAATGACTCCTCCCTCGTTGCAGAACATGAAGCCTCTCCAGCACTCGGATATGGATTTCGCTGTGGATTCCTCGGACTGCTCCATCTCGATATCGTGAAGGAACGTCTCTGGCGAGAGCACGATATGGATGTCATCATCACGAGTCCTCAGGTTACCTACAAGGTACTCGTAAATGGGAACAAAGTAGCAGAATACCCTCGTGCAGCAGGGGAACTCGTGCACCTCATCCCTAACCCTTCTCCTAAAGGAGAAGGGAATGAGAAGCTGACATACCTCCCCCTCTCTGAAGGAGAGGGGGTTGGGGGGTGAGGTATATGTACGTATCTCTCGATATCGAATCCGGAAGATCTCCCGAAACCTGGAACCTATATCCATATCGAAGAACCGATTGCCAAGGTCGAGATGATCACCCCGAATGAATACATCGGAAATCTCATGAACCTCGCTCAAGAGCGACGATGAGTATTCAAAAATCAGACCTACCTCGATGCGAATCGTGTCATCCTCCACTATGAGATCCCGATGAGTGAACTCGTGGGCGATTATTATGATGACCTGAAGAGTCTCTCCAGTGGATATGCGAGCCTCCACTATGAGCCGATCCGTTTCCAGGAGGATGATATCGTGAAGATGGATATCCGTGTGGCAGGCGATATTGTGGATGCCTTCTCCATGATGGCACATCGAGCACGGACTCGCTACCTCGGTGGGCGAATATGTGAGAAATTGAAGGAGAATATCCCGAAAGCACAGTTCGCGATCGCGATCCAGGCTGTAGTGGGCAATGATGTCGTCGCTCGTGAAGATATATCTGCTCTGCGCAAGGATGTGACTGCGAAGCTCTATGGAGGGGATATCACGCGCAAACGCAAACTCCTCGAGAAACAGAAAGAAGGAAAGAAGAAGATGAAACAATTCGGACGAGTCTCGATCCCAAGTGAGACGTTCGTAAATATACTGAAGAAGTAGCTCCATGCTCTCTACCTATAAAAAATCGCATCTCGAGAAGATTATCGCTCTCTATATCGCTGAAAATCCGAAAATAGTGACTTTTTGTTTTGGGAAAAAGAGACCTATATTTCTCTCGAAATATTTGGAAGTCAATAGAGATCGTACAGATGGCACGAGAAGGCTCCGATTTTTCGACGCTGCTATACGGTATCTGAAGAATGCTCAGCCTAAAGATGTATCCTCATATAGTTCCACGGAGTTCGAGATTATCTGAATTACGAGATCTGGAGAAAAATTCGCCATGCATATCCGAGAAGAATCGATCCAAAAGGACAAAAAACTCTTCCTCATATCTACTTTCGAAAAATAAAAAAAACGAGAGACTATCTCGCATATAGCGGATTCTCCTCTCGTTCACTTCCTATTATATACCTCCGACTACACTGAAGCAGTACTTATTGCACGGAGACTCCAAACAGAGAAATGGTTCATGACGAACTTATGAGTCCAGTATATATCATACTATGAGAAATGCAAATTTTTTAGCAAAAAGATCTCGATTCCTTCAGAAACATTCGTGAATATACTGAAGAAGTAACTATCTATAATAGAACAACTCTATTTAGCAGTTGATTTAGCATATAATTGATTAAACATTCTCCTTATAGCAAGGAAGTCATCAGTACTTATTCATCATACTAATTTTCTCATAGTTAATCATTCGAAACGAATCTGTAAGAGTCAAATAGTTTTTGTGAGTCAGTCAATTTTACCTTCTAATCCGTCTATAGTAGCTGCACTCATGGTTCATCGCTCTGTTAAAGTAGTAATTTCTCCATTTTTATCAGATATTTCTCGTTGCAAATCAGTATTTGCTCAACTCATACGTGCAATCTCTGCTTGCATCTGAGCTATTGTTGCCTGTGCAGCTTGTAAATTTGCATTTTTTGTACCAATTACCTGATCCTGATCTGATAGTTCTCATTGGAGCCTACCAACTCTTTCTAAGGCACGTGTGGTAGCATTACGAGCATTGGCAACGGCAGCAATTGTTCAATTTCACCTATACCGTGGCTCGCTATTTGTATCTATTTGTTTCGTCATTTTCTGACTGTTTTGAAGCGTGAACTGAAGAGTGAGTGTACCATCAGGTAACAAGACATGATTCTCGAGAGTATCGAAATCTGGAATATCACCAACTCGTGCATCATTCCTATAGACTCACGTAGGTCCGTCTTTCATACTCATTGTATAGAATACTGTATTATTTACGGTAATTCAGAGCATTTCTAGTCTTCTATCTTCGATATCTCATGGAGTTTGTATTTTTTGTTGGTTCTGCAGACTTATCAATAGGTTGAGTATATATCTCTCCGTTGTCGATAAATGCCACTGTATGTTCATTGGTGACATGATCACGAACATCCTTCGTAACGTCGAATGTTCGTCTGTCAAGCTCACCATCCTTATCTACAGATAGTGTATGAGGGTTGACGACTATACCCTTTGAGGTTTTTACGATGACTCTCTCTGGATAAAATACGATACTATTTCAAGCGGTATCCCATATTTGTGGAACTACTTTTCCATTTATCATCAATCGTGTTTCAGAATCTAGATTTGCATTGTAATTATATCCTAAGGTATATTCTCATATTCTGACAACCGTATCAGGACCTTGTCTACTATATTCTCTATCATTAACATAATTAGCGAGCTCTAATACTGACACTGAACGGCCTATTTCAGGTACACCTTCAATTTTATTTCCGAAATCAAATGTTTCAAGATCCGTTACTGTATATGGTAATGGCGTTGATTTCATTGCTGCATCTTGAGCATCACTATGTGCTAAGGTTGTCATAGTAAGTAAGGTAATATGATAAAATCATGTATATGATACAATAATATTAGATAATTTGCAAGTTAATTTCATTTTTTATCGTACAATATATTTCTCTTTTTCTGTTGCAGGAAATATGAAATCAGATATAGTCTATGACCAGAAAATAGTATGCTCTCTTCATTCCTCGGCTACATCATCGAAATACTCGGACGTGAGTGGATATTTCTCACGATTCTCTGTGTTGCGATCCTTATCGAACTCATGACCAAGAAGGTGAAGAAAAAACTGAAGAGTAAGATATTTGTCTACTCTGAAGATGCAGAGAATATGCATGACCGAGAATACTACCTGGAGTATTATAAAAAAATTCAGGGAATTGACATCATCCGCTCATTCTCCTTCACGATCGCACTCTCCCTGATCCTCGTCGGGAAAGCAGGACTCAATATCAACTTCTTCGCCCTCGCAGCAGGTGCACTCATTGTGATATTCAAGGATCTCTGGATCTCGATTGCGGCATTTTTTATCGTCGTACCGCAGTACAGAATCGGTGATACGATCTCGATCGATGGGATTCAGGGACAGATCATCTTCATTCGAGTATTCTCAGTGGGTATTCTCGGGAAGGATACCAATGGGGAAAGTACCTGACAACTCTATATGGTGCCCAATTTCAAATTCCTCTCCGAAAATATCCGCAAGGAGCAGATCGGAAGCGATGAGATCATGCGAGATTTCTTTCAGATTCCCTACAAGAAAGAATGGTTCAATACAGAATTCGATACCTTCATGGAAGAACTGAAGAAATACCTCGACACGATATTCCCGATGGGAAGCCGAAAAAATATCGGAAACTATCAGTCCTATATCGGTTACAGGTACAAGCTCGACTATGAATACCGGGAAGACAAGTGTCTCATGATCCAACTGTCATTCGTCGGAAAACCTGATCGCAATCACCGAAATATGGAGAAAATAATTACTTTTATCGAAGGACAAAAAGGTAAAAAAGAGAACATCGAAGAATAGGGAAGGAACTTACACATCAAGTTCATAGAAGGCGACTCTTTTTCCTTCCGTATCCTTCACTTCTATGAGGTGGAATCAGAGTTCAGAATATATTTGCATGAGTTTTGGTTCATGCGCATTGGTATCTACGCATATTTTCGAAACCTTATTTTGTCTCGCAACTTCTTTTGCGAAGTCGATAAGTGTTCATGGAAGTCCCGCTTTCGCGAATTGGTGATCGATGCAGAGCCATTGAATATACAGATGCCACAATTTCTGATCTCCTCACACTCTCTCGATATGGAGAATGGCGCCTACAGCTGGCGTTTCTCAGAGAAATCACACAAAACATTCATCAGGATTTCCATACTGACATATGAGTTCGTGTGTGATACTTTCATATTTCCACCATTCTGAAACATGTTTCCCATTCTCTGAAAGCCACTTTGATGATTCCTTGATGAGAAAAATAAGGCTATCAATATCAGCACGGAAGTGGAGTTCTCAATGAGAAATATTAGACAGAAATTTTTACGCTAATAGTAAATTAATTTCGCCTCAAAGTACTTTTGAATAGTTTCTCCGAGGAAGTTATAATATTGCTCCATCCTTCATCTTCACTCTTCCTCCTACGAGAGTAGAGACTGCCTTTCCTGTGAGTTTCTTTCCATTGAAGATACAGTTCTTCCCTTTGGAATAGCTCTTCTCAGGATTGACTATCCATTCTTGCTTGGTATCGAAGAGTGCAATATCAGCATCAGCTCACTCAGAGAGCGTTCATTTGTCTATCCGAATAATATGGGCAGGACCGCTCGTCATCATACGAATACCCTCAACAAGCGGTATATGCCCAGTCTCTACGAGATAAGTATTCATGACCGCGAAGCTCGTCTCGACTCATGTCGATCAGAACGATGCATCCTGAAATGACTTCATCTTATCAGGTTCAGTATGTGGAGCGTGATCGGTTGTGAAGGCATCAATCAGTCATTCCTTGATTGCTTCAACCACTGCATCCACATGGTCATGAGATCGAAGGGGAGGATACATTTTGGCATTGGTATTGTAGCCGAAACACTCTTCATCCGTGAGAGCAAAGTGTTGAACAGAAACCTCTGCAGAAATATTGGTGAGTTTTTTTTCTTTTTTCGCAATACGAATAGCACCCATAGCTCACTTGGTTGAGTTATGGAGGAGATGGAATCTGCATCCAGATTTTTCTGCGAGGAGGATATTCTTCCAGACTGACATATCCTCTGTCACGTCGGAGGTTCCTGGGAGTCCGAGCTGGGTCGATACCCATCATTCATGCATCACTCCATCCTCAGTGAGATCCTCACATTCACAGTGACTCATGAGGAGCATATCATGCGTCTTAGCGTATTTCATGGCTCTGAGAAGGAGTCACTCATCCTGGACGTCATGCCCATCATCCGTGACCGCGACAACTCCTGACTGTTTCATCTCCCACATCTCAGAGAGTTCATTTCATTCGAGTTTTTTTGTGATCGCTCAAGAGGGATAGACATTGATGAGATCGAGCTCTTTGGAACGATTGATGATGTAGCGAACCTGACTCTGTCAATCAACGGTCGGATGAGTATTCGGCATCGTCACAACGGAAGTGATACCTCAGGCGAGACACGCCCTGGATCATGTCTCGATCGTCTCCTTGTCTTCACGTCCTGGTTCACGAAAGTGTACCTGCATATCGATCAGACCTGGTGTGACGACCAGTCCAGTCGCATCGATAATCTCGTCAGCTTCAACTGCGAGAGATTTTCCTACTTTTTTGATTTTGGTTCATTCGATCAGGATATCGAGTACTTCATCTCGATTATTTGCCGGATCGATCACGTGACCATTTTTGATGAGGATGCTCATACGAGAAGGGGATAAATGTACTAGAAACGGGTAAATGACTTGATCTGTCCATCAAAACGCTTTGAGAGGAGCCATAGTATTGCTTTACGGACAGCCATACCATTCTCGACTTGTTTCAGGATATACGACTGAGAATGTCGGGCTACGAGCGGTGACATGATATCGATATCACGAATCACGGGACCAGGATGCATCAGTATGGCATCCTTCTTCGCGAGATTGAATCGTCGTTCATTGATACCGAATGTCTTCGAATATTCACGTAGGGTTGGAATATATCATTTTGCTCAGCGTTCTTCTTGTACTCGGAGAGCGTAGACGACATCCGCTCCCGTGATAGCCTCTTCAGAGCTCGTATAGTGAACGACTCAGAATCGTTCTACATGGTCAGGGATGAGTGTGATCGGAGCAGCGATGCGAACTGTTGCACCAAAACGTACCAATAACCTGACGAGAGAACCAAAGACTCGCGAATGCATGATATCACCGACGATGGTGACAATCTTTCATGAGAGATCAGTCGTACCGAAATAATCAACAATCGTGAGGAGATCAAGAAGTCACTGCGTCGGATGTTCATGCCACCCATCTCATGCATTCACTATCGCTGCCTGCACATGTCGAGCAAGGTGACTCGGAATTCAGGATTCTCGTGATCGTACGATGATCACCGATACATTGTACGCGTCGAGCGTCTCGGCAGTATCGACATAGCTTTCTCACTTCTTGACAGAACTCGTCGATCCGACGTTATTCGTATCCATCGAGAGGTGCTTCCCTGAGAGATCAAAACTCGACATCGTCCGGGTCGAATTCTCGAAAAACGCATTGATCATCGATTGTCATCGGCAGAGATTGAGTTTCTCTGTCTTGGCATCACGAAATACTCTCGCGAGCTCGAAGATGAGTCATATATCCTCATCGGTCATATCATCGACCGAGCAGAGGTCAAAAAAAGAAACATCCCGATCGTTTCTGGTACGAAGCAGGACATTTTCTGTTGAATCAATCATACAATTATATACTTAGGATATACTCTTTCCTATCTTTCTGGAACAATTATCGTGGAGAATTATAGAAATATCAGAATAAATGTCAAAGACTTTGAAAAAATTTCCTTTGTCAATAATTTCTATGAATCGAATTATTCCACAAATACACTTTTGTGAGAAATGAAAATTTGCGATTCTTGAATTTTCTCCTATAATCCACACTCATGAATCTCGCTCGAAACTCACACTTTCTCCGATGACAAAGGCTCTCCGCTTTTGTCATTTTTTGAAATAATTGATTCTCTCGGGAAGAGATTTCTCGACTTCAGCTATCGCCTTCGCTCGAAATGACAGTATAGTTTCATCTATCTGCTCGTCAACATTCCAGCACTCGATCCCTCTAATCTTCCAAGATTCCAACCTTCTAACCTTCTCAGCATATGCCATTCTTCTCCAAATTCGCTGTGTTCAATGCCTCAGGTCCACACTGTACCACGCTCGAAGAGCTCGAGCGAATTGCAGAGAGTGATGCAGACTATGTCGTGATGAAGTCTTGTACCCTCGAGCCTCGAGAAGGCAATCCAGAGCCACGATATCACACATTCGAGGGAGGATCGATCAACTCCATGGGACTTCCGAATCTCGGCTATGAGAAATACATCGAATTCTCTCATATTCTCACAGAGAAATATAAGAAGCCAGTCATCGCGAGTATCGTCGGGATGAAGCCTGAGGATTTCCCGACGATCGTTGAGGCATTTGAGTCACGAGGAGCTGCGAAAGCACTCGAAATCAATCTCTCTTGTCCAAATGTAGTCGGGAAACCCCAGATTGCCTATGACTTCGATGACTCTCGGGAAATACTTGAGAAGGTCTGCAAGTACAAGAAAAATACTGCCTTCGGCGTGAAACTCCCTCCGTATTTTGACTTCGCTCACTATGAAGCGATGGCAGCCGTGCTTCGTGACTTTCCGATCGACTTTATCACCTGTGTGAACTCAGTCGGGAATACGCTCGTCCTCGATCCTCTGACCCATCGACCGGTGATCAAGCCAAAAGGAGGATTCGGTGGACTCGGTGGTGCGATGATCAAGCCGGTTGCCCTCGCCAATGCTCGCAAGTTCTATGAACTCCTTGGGGACAGTATCCAGGTCGTCGGATGTGGTGGGATCGTGAATGGGATCGATGCCTATGAGTACTCACTCTGTGGAGCCTCTGCGATCCAGATCGGGACAGAGTATGACCGAGAAGGGAATAGCGTCTTCGGCCGAGTGAAGGCAGAAGCAACAGAATATGCACTCACACAAGGATGGGAAAATATCGAGGAATCGAAGGGAAAACTCGAAGTATTATAAATAATTTGATTTTATCGAAAACAGATTATACTGAAAATATGAAAAAAGAACAAGACGACATGACTACTGATGAGCTTTCAGTTCACCTTGATACTTTTATCGATGAACAGACGGTCTTACTCGGACAAGAAATTCGTGACTATAATATCAGAAAGTCTCACTATGAAAAAGATTATCTGGTCGCATAGATCAAAAAATAACATAAAAGAGTATATCACCGAATACAGGTGATATTTTTTGGAGCTCTACTCTGATACCGGACTCGGTGAAAGTGAAATAGTGATCAAAGAAAATTATAACAGAGAAGCTAAAATGAGAAGAAGAGAAATACTCCTATTAATAGAAAAACGCCTTTCTTCTGAGGTTATTTTTGGTCGAACTCTTGTGAATTCACTCATTCTCCAATGGCGATCCAAGGTGATATTCATCACTTGGGAAGAGCTCAATAATGATATACGGAGGATAGTAGATCTAGAAATTCGATAACTTTTTATTCATTACTGTATTCTTGATGAGAAAAACTATTATCGGTGTTATGTGACCATGACCAAATGCAACAGAAAAAGAAATCAGATCCTGATATGAAATCTGAAAGCTTATTGCATCTGAATGATGGATAACGCTTACTGGTTGATCGAATACTGGAATCATGGATTCGGCCCTTCATGGAGCAAAGGATGCAGGAGGTATGACTATAGGAATCCTCCCCTCGAAAGATCCTTCAAAGACTTCAATTTTTGTAGATATCCCTATCTATACAAATATGGGAAGTGGGAGGAATGTGATAAATGTTCTCTCGAGCGATATTATCATCGCTTGTGGTATCGGACAATGAACCGCTTCGGAAGTCTCACTTGCACTCAAAGAGAATAAGAAAGTTATTTTATATTGAACAAGTGAATCTGCAGAAAAGTTCTTCCAAGAAATCTGAAAAGAAAATATCTTCATTGCCAGTAATTGTCAGGAAGTAATAGAAATAATAAAAAATCAACTTAATTAGTATTTATTTATGCACGCACTCAATATCGCCTTCGATGGCAAGAGCTCATCTGAACTCAAGGAATTCATCTCAAAAAACAGAGAATTATTCTCATCATGAGGGATCCATATCAAGGTCAATGACCTCCTCTCAGAGATCGGGATCGAGTGACTGAAGTTGCTCGCTTGAGAAATCCGGGATGAAACCTGAATCGATATCATCTGGATGATCGATGGGAAATGGTACGATATCCCGAATACCGTTGCGAACTATGCGAAGAGACTCGATGGACTCGATGTCGCATACTACACCGTCCATGCGAGTGGATGAAGAGAGATGATCCAGGCAGCGAAAAAAGCAGCACCAAATACCAAGCTCCTCGCCATCACGATCCTCACCTCGATGCAGGATGATGAAGTAGTAGATATATATGATGCCAATCGTGCAGATTCTATCCTCCGCCTCGCGAAGTCAGCACTTGCAGCTGGTGCAGACGGGCTTGTCTGTTCGCCTGCAGATGCTCCGATGCTCAGGGAAGTATTCGGTTATGATTTTCTCCTCGTCACTCCGAATATTCAACGTGAATGAATAGAAAGAAAAGATGATCAGAATCAAGCTCTCACGAATACTCCACGCGGCGCGATCGAGAATGGTGCCTCAGATATTGTCGTTGGACGACCGATCCTCACGGCAGAGAATCCTGGAGAAGTCATACGAGAGACATTGGAACAAATGGATGCTGCTCAAGCCCCAATGAGAAGGGGGGAAGTCTGCCATAGCGGACAGGGGGGTTCTGTTTCTAGTCCATTCGCCTTCGAAAAACTCCTCCACACTGGAGACTGGGAATCAGTCCTGAAATACATCGGTGCTATCTATATACGACCTATGTGAGGGAAATATGTCCGCTATACAAGTGGTCTCATTGCCGATGCTTATACCAATATGGGCGTTCCAGAGAGAGACTATCGTGTACTGCATCGAGTCTGACATGATATCGCAGGACAACTCCATCAGGCGCACATATCCCCTGACTGAGTCATCGGTGCCCAGATGGGATCTGTCCGTCTCTCACTGTCACTTGCAGAGGCACTCAGTATCCCGGAAAGTCTCTATACAGAGAAGGATGGTGATAGCATGCTCCTGAAGCGACATGAACTCGGGGATGATGGGCTCAAGGGAAGGAAGATCATCCTCTCAGAAGATGTCATCACGAAGGGTTCGACGATAGCGAAAATGATCGAAATCGTAAAAAATGGTGGTGGGGAAGTCGTCGCTGTTACCTGTATCGTGAATCGAAGTGGGAAGGATAATTTCGACGGAATACCACTCTTCCACTGCTACACACCAGCACCATTCCAGATGTGGTGGGATGAGAAAACACTCGAAAAAACCCGAGCCAATGAACAGGCAACAGGGAAATCACCAGAAGAGATCGAAGCTATCATCACAGCACTCCAGTCGAAGTATCCGAGACTCCCATCCGATGCAGAGATATCTGAGAAGCCAAAAAATGAATGGAATGAACTCGTAAGAAGTATGAGATAACTCACCAATATGCTCGAATTCCAAATATTTCTCATCGCCCTCATATCGTCATTTCTCTGACAGATTGTTACCTGAATCACTTCAGCCCTTTCAGTGAGTGTGCTGATCCTTCTCGGGATCCCTGTGCAGATCGCAAAAACAACGTACCAGATAGGAAATGTCTGAGTCAATCTCTGAGCCCTCTTTCCACTCCTGAAGAGTCAGAGACTCAGAAAAGATATTATTATCCCACTCTTTCTCGTTGCTCTCGTCTGAGGATATATATGATGAAATATACTTATCACGCTTCCGACTGATATCCTTCTAAAACTCACTGGTATATTCATGATGAGCATGCTCGTAGTAAATATATTCTCGAAATCACTCTGAGTTATCACAAAAGAAGTGACAAAGTGAAGAAAGTATACTGGATTCATAGCATATTTTCTTCTGAATATATTCTACTCAGTTTTTCCTATAGGAACATGAGTACTATTTCAGGCACTCCATACTTTTTTCTTCCGTGTGACCAATCTCGAAGCTCGACTTATCGGATGTGTTCTCACAACTCCTTTCGCGATTGGATTCATCTTCCCAGTGATCACTTCAGGACTCTACAATATCTCATATATGATACTCTTCACGGTATGAGGATACCTCGGGTGATATCTCGGTGCACATAGTGGGATAAAACTCTGAAATTTTTGGCTCAAGAGAATGCTCATGATATGACTCTTTGCAATCGGTACATACTTTCTTCTTTTCGCATAATTTACTCATTTTTCTATGATTCTCTCTTTCGGTTACGACCACGGCGCATACGATATTCATGCGACGACTCGAGCATTTCTCGAATCACTCGGTCACACGGTCATCGAGTACGGTGCAGAGGGGAGTGCATCGACTGATTTTTTTCCTGATTTTGCCCACTCAGTTGCTGAAGATGTCCTCTCATGACGGGCGGAATATGGGATCCTCGTCTGTGGAAGTGGGAATGGTATGGCGATGACCGCGAATAAACATCCGGGGATCAGAGCATGACTCGCATGGTCGCCTGAGATCGCGAGGCTTGCTCGATACCACAATGATGCAAATATCCTCTGCCTCCCTGCTCGATTCATACCTATGGAAGAGCTTCAGTCATGTATTACGACCTTTCTCTCGACACCATTCGAAGGGGGTCGTCACTGCGGTCGAGTCGACAAAATCAATCTCCACTAATTTTCCCCTATGCTCTATCTCCATCCACATTTTTCCCACATCCAGTCGAAGTATCCTGATGCGGAAATCGTCCGATTCGAGCAATTCTCTGATGGATGGCCTCGAATTTTTCTCGATGATAAAGAGAGGATTCGAAATGAGGAAATTACCTATATCGGTGATTTTCGGTATGTCGATGATTTCTTCGGACAACTCGCTTTCCTCGATGGACTCATGCGATACAGTCCTCGTTCTCTCCATATTCATGTGCCATTTTTTCCTGCGGCATCGATGGAGCGAGATACTCCATCAGGGGAACTCTCGATTGCCAATGTCTTCGCACGGGCACTCTGACTCATCGGAGAGAGGAAATCCGGACAGGTGTTTATCCACCTGTACGATATTCACGATGAACGAGAGATTTTCTATTTTCCACCGTCACTCCAGATCGTTCACCATACGACCACTGACAACTTCAAACAACAAGTGCTCAGAGGAGCGAAGAAACCCATCATCCTCTTTCCTGATGCAGGAGCAAAGAAGGCTTTTTCACGATTCTTTATTGATTATGAAGTAGTCACTTGTGCAAAGGTACGTACCTGACCGACGACACTTGAGATGTACTTCGAATGAGGGAATCTCGAGGGTCGTGAAGTATTTATCATCGATGATCATATACGCAGCGGATGAACCCTCATTGAAGCGGCGAAATACGCTCGTGAGAAATGAGCTATTTCCGTCTCTGCATTTGCCCCCCATGCGGTCTTTGCTGAGTGAATGAAGCAAACTTTTCTCGATGCATTCGATAGTTTCTACACGACGGATACTATTCCACTCAATAGAGAACGATTCCAATGAATCACAAAAGCGCATGTCCTTGATTTTGCATCAGAACTCTCTCTCTAGTTATGACCTTCCTCCAGAAAGCAAAACGATTTTTCGAGCCACTCAAGGAAAGTAGACTTTTAGTTCTCCTTTCGGTTTTGAAATTTTCAACGTGGGCACTGTATGGACTTTTCTCTGTCTATATGATTAGAGAGTCCGTGAGACTTTTTTCCCTTTCTGATCTCCATTGACTCACTATTCTCCTCTATGAATTTATCACATTCTCGATAGGGTATCTCTGTATCACATGGATATCTCGGAAAACGGATTGGCCATATCTCTACTATGCTATTGTAAAATGGATCTATCAACAATACCTCCAAAAACTCTTTCTTATCGATGGGAATTATATAGAACGGATGGGGACAGGGAAGCTCATTGCTATCATCACTTCATGAGAAAAAGCATGGGTCGAATGACTCACAAATTTTATCAAAGAAGGAACTCGGATGATTATATTGACGAGTTTTATTTTCTATATATTTCTCCAAGTTCAGATTCTCTACGGAGTAATATTTCTCATTGTTCTCATTGTTCTGCATATTGTTGTCGTGATTGCGGACCAATACGCTCACAGGTACCGTCGAATGCGAACAGAGAAAAAGAATGAATTCACTCGACAACTCGTCCGGATTATTATGTCTCGCAATGAGATCATACAGTGATCGAGAGCGAATGAAGAACTCACGAAAAATGCATCACTCGTAGATGAGATCTGAATGACAAATATTGGAATCAATAATGCACTATTCTTTGTCTTCAACTCAGTCAGAGTCCTGACGATCAGCTTCAGAATTATCCTCTTTCTCCTCATCATATTCACGGGTATTCGTACTTCGATGAATCCTGCTGATCTTGCTGGTATCCTTGCACTCTTTGTTGTATTTGAGAACTTTCTTCTGGATTCTGTGGAGTTCTACAAGAACTTCTCGAAAGAATTCTCTGATATTGAGAAAATATGGGAAATCATCGACACCGCTCCAGTCATGCGATGATACTCCACCTGATCCCCCTTCACTCCTGAGAACAAGAATATCGAGATAGAGCAAGTCACCTATGGCTACACTGAGTCTAAAGTCTTCTCTGACTTTTCTCTCACCATCGAGAAAGGGAAGAAGACAGCACTCGTCTGAGTCTCAGGAGGAGGAAAGACTACACTGATCAAGCTTATTGCTGGATACCTCCATCCAGAATCTGGAAGTATCTCAGTCCTCGGGAATCCACTGGATTCTACAGCCCTGAAAACCTACTATCCTCATATTGGTTATCTCACACAAGATCCGAGCGTCTTCGATGGAACAATCAGAGAGAACCTCATAAGTGCAGTTTCGAGTGTACCAGTCATGTCGACAGAGTCGTCTGTGCCTGTGACGACGACGAGACATCTTGCTCAGAAATGACGAGAAAAAAAGCAAGATTTCTCCCTTCCCCTGAAACAAGTTCAGGGTTCGCTCGAAATGACAGATACACAGGGCCTCGAACAAAAACTGACACAAGCACTTAAACTTGCCCACTGTGACTTCGTCTTCGAACTCGAGAAGGGTCTCGATACTGAGATAGGAGAACGAGGTGTCCGATTGAGCTGATGACAGAAACAACGTCTTGCCATTGCGAAGATATTTCTCAAGGATCCAGAAATAATACTCCTGGATGAACCTACTTCAGCCCTTGACTCCTTCAGTGAAGAGAAGATTACAGAAGCACTGGGTAATCTCTTCGAGTGACGAACCGTCATCATCGTGGCTCATAGACTGCAGACCGTGAAGAAGGCAGATGATATCATCGTCATCGAGTGAGGATCGGTCGTGGAACGATGAACACACACAACCCTCGTAGAACAGGGAGGGATTTATGCGAGGATGCTCGAGTTACAGAGTGGATTTTAGATGAGGAAAAACTTGCTTTTTCCCGTTTTTCTATATCATTTGCAGAAAGAAACACCTCTTGTATTCTTCACTTTTCATTTACTTCTTCACTTTTTCCCTATGGCAGAACGTTCACTTATTATCCTGAAGCCTGATACAGTCCACCGTGGTCTCATCGGTCAGGTTCTCTCTCGCATCGAAGCTCGCGGACTCAAGGTCGTCGCGATGAAGATGGCAAAAGTCACGCAGGCAAAACTTGATGAGCACTATGGTCACCTCACGAGTAAGCCATTTTACCCTGAAATTGTTGCCTATATGACTATGGGCCCAGTGGTATTTCTCATCGTCGAAGGAGACAATGCTGTCGGTGGCATGCGCCAGCTCTGTGGTGCTACTGATCCTGCTCAAGCAGATATGGGAACAGTTCGTGCAGACTTCGCACTCACGATCAGGTATAATCTCATCCATGCTTCTGACTCCGTCGAGAATGCTACGGCAGAGATCGCACGATTCTTCGCTGAAGATGAAATCTGTGGGTATGAGAGAAAAGTTATCTAATTTCAGAAAATAATAATGCAAAAATTAGAGGCAACGATTCCTACAATTATATCTGTCTTGAGAGAAGCTATTAAGAAGAAATATATTGTATTAGGACTAATAATTGTGGTTTCTATTAGTGCATATATCATTACGCACACTGAATTAAATGATGGATTAAGTTGCATCACCCTATTGGACAATAATGCTCATGACCCATCATATAATGACTATTCGTGTTTTTCTATAAAAAATTCTCTCCAGTGCTGGCTGTGAATATGACGATATGTGTTTGACGGACAAATGGGCTCCATTAGTTGCAGAGATTCATATTGGACTAATGAGTGTTGATTCTGATGTATGTATTATAGAATAATTGGTTTAATTCTTAGGAAATAACTTGCGCTCTTCTAACAACTACACGACATCATTATTCTGTGTTCTCGCAGATCCTCGAGAAACTCGAAGAGTCGACACTTACTTGTCGGCTCTTTTTCCTGAGAAATCACGCAGCTACATCCAGAAGATGATCGAGGAGGGGAATATCACGGCGAATGGAGAACATTTCACGAAGAATAAGAAGATCTACCGTGGAGATCTGATCGAGATGCGATGGAAAGTAGAAGCGATGCATCTCGAAGCAGAAGACCTTCCGATCGATATCGTCTATGAGAATGACGATTTCGCGATTATCAATAAAGATGCTGGTATGAATACCCATCCAACACCAGGTGAAGATGGAAGAAAGGGAACTCTCGTGAATGCGCTTCTCTACCATTTTAAAAAACTTCCTCATCCCCCAGCCCCTTCTCCTTCAGAGAAGGAGGGCGACTACTACTATTATCCAATATCTTCTGAATGAGAAAGTATAGATAATGAGAAAACCCTCTCCTTTAGGAGAGGGCAAGGGTGAGGTAGTATTATCAATTGAGTTGAACGACCAGGTATCGTTCATCGATTGGATAAAGACACAAGCTGACTCATCATCATCGCGAAAAATGATCGTTCGATGCATGCACTCCAACTCAAGATCGCCAAGCGCACGATTGAAAAGACCTATCTTGCTCTGGTCACCGGAAGAGTGAAAGATCAGGAGGGGTATATCGAATCTTTTATCGGGCGTGATCCCTATGATCGAAAAAAAATGACTGTAGTCAATCCTGTCAATCCAAAAATCGCTAAAACGAAATTTATCAATAGATGATATTTTGCCTCAAAATACACACTTCTCGAAGTTGATCTCCTCACTGGACGAACTCACCAGATCCGAGTCCACCTTGCCTCTATTGGATTTCCCATTCTCGGTGATAAGATCTATGGAAATGAGAAGATGAACAAAGAGGCGCAAGAAGAATACGAACTGACTCGTCAATGGCTCCATGCATGGAAGCTCCGGTTCATGCTCTTCGGTGAAGATTTCCTATTCGAATGACCGCTCAAAGACGATCTCAAGAAAGTCATCGAATAGGTTTCAGTTTTTCCATATTTTTCATATACTAACGGTGGCTTTTCTGTACTCATTTTATTTTGCTTCAATCTCAAAACTCAATAATGAATCTCCGTCAAAAGCGTCTTGCAGACGCCATACGCAACTATGCAAGCGAATCGATACTCCTCTTCGAACAGATGCAACCCCATACTTTTGGGATTATTTCTGTCACGATGGTTGATATCAGTCCTGACTACTCCTATGCCGATATCTATCTCTCTGCCCAATCTGATGAAAAAAAGCTTCCTCATTTTATCGCTCCAATAGCGCATGATATAGAACGATATATCGGGAAGACCTTCTCTTTGAGAAAGACTCCCCACATCCGATTCAAGCTCCAAAAAGAAGCATCAAAAGCAACAAATGTCCTAGAACTTATCAACACCCTTGACCACCAATATGGACTTTCTCAGATGGATTCGTAGCTTCTCGAAAAAATATAAAAATCGTGGATTTCAGACGGAAGTGAAGCGTGAAAGAGAACAAAAATATCTCTTTCGTGATACCTGACCCGTTCTCCAGACAAAACGATGAGGGATTTTTCGTGAAAAAAAACGTGCACTCAAGCCCTTCACGAACTTCTTCCAAGAGAGTATTCTCGATAAAACTTCATCTTTTTTCGAAGATCAGAGACTTCTTTGATATATTGGAATTATCCTCATATTTCTCTGTGGATATATTTTCTTTTTCTCATCATACTTCCAGATATCACCATCCAAAGTCCTTATAGGATGAGAAGAAGGAAATGAAGGAATCGATATCAATATTGCCTATCGTGCCATAGAGGATATCTATGGGAAGAACGTATTTCTTTTTGACGAAAGTGCTGTTGCACTCAGTCTGAAAAGATACCAGAACAATATCGAAAAAGTGAGTATCGAACGACTCTACCCAAACTGACTCAAAATCATACTCAAAAGCTTTCCTATTCTCTACAAGGCAAGTATTAGTAGTCGGATCAACAAGTACTGGTGACTCTCAGCGAATGGTGTGCTCGTACCCCTTGCGAAAGAAAAAATTGATTCTCTTCCTTCTTTTGAAATACATGCGAATCTGAGTGAGGATGAGCTTCTAGATTACAAAAATATCATCAGTGAGACCCGCCTTACTGCAATGAACAAAGTGCTCGAAATCTTCAAACAAGAATGGACTGATATCCATCTCTGAAAATTTCGATACCTCACAGAAGAGAATGAATTCCATATTAGTCTCGAAAAAGGATGAAAGATTCTTTTTGCACTTCAAGATTTCTCAATTGATAGCACTAAGACAACCGTTGACTTGTATGCAAACCTCAAAAATCAGATCCTCACACTCAAAGCATATCTCAAAGAGAATCGTCCAGTACTTGAGAGTGATACACTCTCATATATCGATGTGCGTATTCCTGGAAAGATATTTCTCTGTCGAGTCAAAGATATTTGTGCGAAAAATCTCATTACCGTTTATTGAGAAAATTATTAATAATTTTGTTCACAGATTCTGATCTCAGTCACATCCTCAGTATACTCGTAGAGCTCTATGGATGAAAGAAAATAGAGCTCAATTACGAAACGCCATTTCAGCTTCTCTGTGCTGTTATCCTCTCGGCACAAACAACTGATAAGCAAGTTAATCGAATTACACCACCATTTTTTGCACTGGTTCGGGAAGCATGAGATGTAGAAGATCTCTCTCTTGAAGCCATCGAGTCACATCTTCGATATGTGAATTTTTATCGAAATAAATCAAGATACATAAAGGAAACTGCTTCTCGTCTTGCCCGTGAATACAATGGATGCATTCCCAATGAACTCAAACTCTTGCAAACTTTTCCAGGTATTGGCATCAAAACGGCCAAGGTAGTTCTCTCGGTCCTCTATGATATGCCGTATGTAGGTGTAGATACCCATATTCATCGTGTGATGAATCGTCTTGGAATCGTCATGACAAAAACCCCAGAACAAACTGATAAAGCAATCGATGCGATCTTTTCTCAGGAACAGAAACGAGTACTTCATCATCCAACAGTGCTTTTTTGACGGTATACCTGTACAGCGAGGAATCCAAAGTGTAGTACTTGCAAACTCAAAAAATGGTGTACATATTATCATGCACACCATAAGGAGAAGACTGAAGACTAGAAGCTCAGTTGCCCGAGGAGAGCATCGAGCGAAGGATCTGAGGATAGATCTGTTGATCCGTTCAATTGATTTCTCGAAGTTGAGCTAGATGGTGCGGAATTCAGATCTCGATTTGTCATCTCTTCATACATTCTCTGATGGAATTTGAGAATTCTGAGAGCATACTCTTTCGTGAGAGTCAATCGTACATCTCCATTCGTCGAAACAAGTTGTATTTGAATAAGAGCGTTGTCTATTGCTCATACCGGATCATTTGAAGTTTCTGCTTCTCAGAGAACATGACGAATAATGGCTCTCAGATACACAGCTGTATCATCTACGAGGGAAAGTCTTGGGAGCATAGTCTCAAGTGCCGATTGAGCAGAGGTTACTGTTTCGCTTGGAGTTATAGTGAGCTGATCTGGATGATTGATTTTGAGTCCTGATGCCGTGAGTTCACGATTCATAAGGAGAAGCTGGGAAGCGAGTCCTGTAGAATCATTTGCCATAGTGAAGACCGTACCATTAATTGTCTGATGCTGTTGTATTCCTGGTGTATTTGGTGCAGAAGTGAATGTATCACCTCCCGAAACTGCACTACTCGATCCACCTCAACCACCGCCATTTCATACAATCGGACCTTGAATGATCACTGCCTGTGTTGGATCAATGGTCCTAATAGTCACCATTCCAGTACTACTCGTAAGGAGACCATCTGAAACGGTATACGTAAATGAATCACTTCCAAAGTACCCAATCGTCGGAGTATAGATAAACGATCCTGAAGCATTAAATACGAGTATCCCGTGTGATGGACTTCCTATCTGTGCATAGCCAGTAATGACACTATCAACATCTGTTCAGAAAAGCATACCACTGAGGACATTTCCAGAATTTGATACTGTATTGCCTGTCATATTGTATGCGACATTATTCGCAATTGGTGCATCATTCACTGGGAGGACAGTGAGTGTAACTGTCTTTGATGCTGAAGAGAGTGATCCATCTGTTACATGGTAGGTGAATGAGAGTATTCCATTGTAGTTCAGTGCTGGAGTGAAATTCACTGTTCCAGAAGACTGAAGTGAGAGTGTTCCTGTAGCAACTGAGGTATCAAGAACATATGTGATCGGATTGCCATCAGGATCACTGCCAGAAAGTGTGAAAACCTTCAGTGTATCTTCGTTGGTGGTAAATGAACCACTCAAAGCTACCGGTGCAGTATTGGTTGCATTTGCACTCATCGTGATATTCACAACAGCGGGATTACTATTCGCGATTCCGTCATTTGCTACATAGGAGAATGTATCACTACCGACATATCCGACATTTGGAGTATAGGTGAACACCCCTGAAGCAGTCATAGAAAGTATTCCATTTGACGGCAATGCTGCTGAAGTAAAGCTAAAGGTAACACTATCAATATCTGTCGCTGTTCCTGTGAATATAAGGTTGTGGGTATTGTCAGCAATAATATTTCCTGTGATGGTAAAGCTTCCAGATGCAGCAATTGGTGCATCATTGACTGGAAGAACATCAATCGTAACGGTCTGGATTGGAGAAGGGAGGAGTCCATCTGTTACATGATAGGTGAATGAGAGTGTTCCATTATAATTCAGAGCCGGAGAAAAATTCACGGTTCCAGAAGATTGGAGAGAGAGAATGCCTGAAGGTGTTGATGTATCAAGTACATAGGTCACTCCATTTCCATCTGGATCACTGCCTGAGAGTGTGAAGCTCACTAGAGTATCTTCGTTGGTGACGAAGGAACCGCTGGAAGCGAATGGTGCAGAATTGATACCAGAAATCATGAAGTCTACTGTTCCAGTATTTGAAACTGCCTGTCCATCATCAATTCTGAAGGTAAATGAATCAGTTCCTGTGTATCCATAGGCTGGAGTATATGCATAGATCCCTGTACTCGTCATATTGAGGAGTCAGTGAACTGGAAGGGTTGATGCAGCATACGTGAGAATCATGCTATCGATATCTGAACCTGAGAGTGTTCCGGTGAAAGTATTTCCACTACTTGCATAGGAATTTCCAGCAATAGTATGGGAAGCATTGTAAGCAACTGGTGTATCATTGACTGGAGTGATCGTCAGACTTATTGAGGCAGTATTTGAGTCATAGAGACCATCATTGACATGGAAACTAAAGGAATCAGATCCATTGTAGTTCGGATTTGGAGTGTAGATAAACCCTCAAGTTCCATTCAGAGAGACTGTTCCGCTTGTTGGAAGAGAGTTGAGAATATAGGTGAGTGTGGCACTCTCTGGATCAGCAGCAATAAATATTCCTGTCAATGAAGTATCCTCACTGAGAGAAAGAGAAGCTCACGTCGCTACTGGTGGAGTGTTCGATGGAGCTACAGTCAGTGTGACCGTCGCGAGATTCGAAATGAGTGAAGTCTCATCGACGAGACGGTAAGAGAGTGAATCGCTACCAGAATATCCCGTGTTCGGTGTGTAGAGAAATCCTGAAGCTGTAGGAGAAATGCTTCCATTGGTAGGATTCGAGAATCCAGTGAGTGTCAACTGCCCTGAGAGAGAATCGACATCATAATCATTATTCATGACCGGAACAAAGAACGATGTGTCTTGAACAAGTGAGAATGCATCATTGACTACAACTGGCGCATCTGGGACAGAAGTGATATTGAAATCGATATTGGCTCATGAAGAATAGGCAGAACCATCGAACACTCGATAGATGAACGTATCAGTTCAATTATAGTTCAGTGTCGGCGTATAGCTAAAGGATGATCCTATAAGTGAAACGGTTCCATGAAGCGGAAGGGTACTCACAGTGAATGATAGGGTATCAGGATTGATGTCAGTTCATGAGAGTGTTCCCATAAAGTTAGTATCCTCATTTGTCACGTAGACAGCTCCAGAGTCTGTCGGAGGGGTATTCGGTACACTGACGGTGATATTGACGGTTCCAGTGTTCGAAAGAGCTCCACTCTGATCCTGAAGAGAATAAGTAAAACTATCAGGTCAGATATATCCATTATTGACAGCATATTGGAACTGATTTCCATTAATAATAACAGAGCCATGAATTGGTTGTGTAAAGCCAGAAAGAGACAAAGTCTGAGCTACATATGGACTATCTGGATCTGTATCATTGGCAAGGACATCGAAGTTGGTAAGTGCCCCTGTGACGGTCATAGAATCATTGACTGCAACAGGTGCATCATTCACACAGTTGACGACGATAGAAGCACTGACAGGATCTGCATAGTTACTATACTGATCATATGCTCGGTACATGAATGTATCTACACCACAGAAATTTGGATTCGGTATATAGGATGCCGTTCCAGAGATATCGATCGAGAGAGAGCCATTCGGTGGATTGACAAACTGATCAAAAAAGACCGTATCACCAGGATTGTAGTCGACTCCAGAAAGTGTTCCAATAATGAGAGGATCGTCCTCGTTTCCAGAGAAGCTCACTGGAAATACCACTGGTGGAGTATTCGTCGTCGTCACATCTACTTGGTTGATTCGTGAGCCGATCTCGTTCTGCGTGTAGAGATAGGTTGTTGACGTTGCGCCAGTAGGTGGCTCGAAATATATATCTCAGATATTTGAAGCAGGAATATTCACGGATCCTGTAACAGTCGTATATGCAAGATTTGTCTGAGTTGAGCCGGTAGCAATCCATGACACATGTGCAAGTGTACCGCTCGGAATAGAACCAGAGTCAATTGTCATAGAAACGGTTGGAACCGTCACAAGGTTGGGACTGTTATTCCAGAGAGCAAGACTTGCTGAATGAGCAGGCAGAGAGAGAGAAAGTGTTGGCCATCCAGTCGTTGCATTCGAAGTATCTACATACTGTGCACAAGGCACTCCTGAGGGACAAGACTGAGAGATTGATGTGCTTCCAGTATTCACGAGAACGAGCACTTCATTCACATTTGTATTCTTTTGGACGATATTTTTGCGACGGATACTCATCTCATCGATTTCTAGAGGAATATTTTGATTCGAGATTTCGAGTGCAAACTGTGCATCAGTCGCTGTCGTATTCGCATAAATATAGTATAAAAATGAACGACCAGTACTCATAGAATATGTTTCTGCATTACTATCAGAGTAGAGTGTAGTTTGGTATCATGCCCTATGGAATGATCATTTTATATTCAGACTTCCTGTCACTGACGATTTCAGGTATCCTGATACTTCATAAACTTGTCCACCCGTAATAGAAAGTACTGAATTGTTTGTTATATACATGTGACTCGGGGTGCTATCCTGAGGAGCAATCATCATAGATGATCAGCTGTATGATCAACTTACTTTTTGTGTAAGAGTTGGAGCGAGTCATGTAGATGTACTGGGAGTCCATCCGGAAACATCAGTCTCAAAGCTCGGATTCGTGAGGAGATTCGCTGTCACATATGAACCTGTATTCGTATATGGCTTGTATCCGAAAGATTGGAACACATTTGCACTCGGATCAAATGAGGTAATACTTGATTTCGTCGCATATTCCATACTTTCTCATCAGAATTTTATACTTCTGATATACGAAGTATCTGGCTTATAGAGTGTGACAAAATTATTCCCAATTGCAGTGATGAGTGAGGCAGTTCCTGTTCCTGGAGTTTCATCTCGCATCTCGATATATGGATATTCTACGTTGCGTTGGAAGAGAGTATTACTATTCATACTAACATTCGCAACAGTTCCTGGAGTATTCTGTATCACTAAGATTGAGTTTCTTGGAGCGTTGAGGATAGTATTTGAGTTGATAGCAGTATTTGATGAGTCAATGAGATGAATACCATTATTTCAAACAAGTGAAGGTATATACTTGATAATATTAGAACTGATATTTACTGAGTCGACTGATGAGAGCCATATGCCATCAGCGCTTGAGTACTCTATGTAATTGTTTATGATAGTGGAATTGTAAATTGTTCCTGTATTGTAATTTTGAATCACTCAACAAAGATTGACTGTATTGCCAGCTATACAAGGGAATCAGCCATCTGGACTATAAAAAATATTATTTTGGATGGTTGTATTTGGACTCATAGCAATAGCAGAATAAAGTGCTCCTCCAAATTTATAAGGAAAAGTATTGCTCTGAATAAGATTAATCCCGGTTCATGTCATAAAAATTCCGTAATAATTATATTGAATTATATTATTTTGGATGGTTGAATTACTATTATTGATATTTATTGCATCATGAATACGATCATCGAAATTATTATTATCCACAATAACGCTCGTAGAGCTCGTAGAACGAATCCCCGAAATACTATGCGATGAGACTCAGCTAAAGCTATTCCCCGAAATAGTAATAGTATCTGTAGAAATGATACGAAGTAAGTCAGTGAGTGTATTCCCACTAAAGCTAAATTGGCTGTTGGTTACATTGATATTATTTGAATTATTGACTACTCCCGCACTTCATGAACTCGAGAGGAGTTTTAGGTTGTTAATATTGACGAAATTAGCACTAGAAATACTCATATTCTCAATCTGAGGTCTATTTGTTGTAGTACATCATGTTCCATAAGAATTATATGTGATAGGTGAACCAAAAATACCTGACTCGAATGAATCAAGCGTTCCTGTCCATGATTCTCCACAGAGAAATGATACTGTATCTCCCTGAGAAAAAGTCTGACCATTTACAAATGCAACTGATCGCCAAGGAGTTGCTGGTGAGAGTCAATCATTGGTATCATTCCCAAGCGTTGCATCGACATAGTATTGCGTCGATGCTGCAAACGTATACTGTATTGTTGGTGCGAGCGTATTTGAGAGAAATGCTGAGAATACCAGAGAAGCGAGTATTCGGTAGAATATATTTGTATGTGTCATACAAGGAAATTAAAAAGTGTCCTATTGATTAGAACACAATTTGTAATTTTTTGCAAGAAATGTACTTGACAGATTAAAAATCTGTATCATTTATTGTCTTAATTCCATAGATCACATAGTCTGCCGGGGTGAGTTTTTCTACATTAATTCATGCCTTCTGACAGACAAGAGCAAAATAATTGGCGGGAAGGGAATCGAGATTCACCATCCGTGGAAGAATGATGGCAAGTTTTCCAAGGTTCTGAGAAAGAAAAATAATGCCTTCCTCTCGAGTATTAAGCTCATCGAGTGTACGCAGGACTCGGCGATCTTGCGCTGTGAATCGATCGACTCGGATATGTATATCTGAGAGCTTCTCAGGATTCTGGATTTCGAGAGAAAATCTCTCATCCTTGAGGCAGAGAAGGGTATTATCGATACACTCATAGAGTGTATTCTCCTTCTTGCATTGGATCCTCCCACTCGAGGCAATCACTTTTCCTTCGTAGTAGAGCGTGACAAAAACTGACATTTTTGTCTTCGTATGTTCGAGGAGGGAAGTATCAATATCCGAAAGTGTGATGATGCGTTTTTCTCGGAGATAGATTTCGAGCGTTTTTTGTACGAGTTCGTGCATAGAATTTTATTTATGGAATTGTGTTAGAATCGCTGTCGCCTCCTTCTCCAGTTCTTTCTCATCCATCTCGATCCGAGCAAAGATCGACCCAATCGGATCATATCCAGTCACGGTATAGCTCTGATAGTAGGCATAGCTTATACCATGAGATACAAGTGCACCGACCGTCTGAGCGATGATGACGAGCCCAAGAAGGAGAAAAAGAGCATTCGATGAACTCGAGAGCAAACTATAGGCAAGTGCCGCGATGATCGACGAGAAAAGAAAGCTCGCTATACTTCCATAGAGGATGAGGAGCGCATATCGATACTGCGCGATAATCCCGATAATGAGCTGAAGTGCGAAGGTATTCACGAGTACATGGAGAGCAAATGCGAGAAGCACAATAGATGGCTCGGGAAAAATGCTCGTCAGGATGAGATATACTGGTGCAAAGAAAATATAGAGAACCAGTGACATGATAGCAACCTGAGATATCGAGGTTCGACCACGAGTATAGATATCAGGAAATATCCGTGAAAGGAGGAAATAGTAGAGGAGATTCCCCGCTGAGAGTCAGAAAAACGTGATCATCGCAAGGAGAATCGGTGAGGCTCCACTCTCGAGAGAAAATTTCCCGATCGAGAGATATGATGCAAGGAGGATAATAACCCCAGATACAACAGAGATAACAAATGCTGATATAACAGTCATTCCCACTCCTATAGCATCGTACTTGGGTGGAGTGAGATAGTCTTCTGCAGAGTTACTCATGGGTGTGTCGATATCAGGCATAGTAGGCAAGGATGATAAATGCAACTCCAATAGAGATGAATATATCTGCAAAGTTCAGGATTGCAAAATATTTCACTGCAATGAAGTCGACCACGTGTCCTACAAAGATGCGTTCATAGGCATGTGACAGGGCTCATGCGAGGATCAGAATATATCCGATATCAAGAAGTTTCGATTTTTTCGAGAAATCGACTCGTAAATACTGATAGAGGAGCCCTCCGATCAAGAAGAGCGTAACTAACTGGAGAAAGATTCAACGGACAGGGAGGGAGAATGCAACTCAGGAATTGTATGAGAGCTGGAATCCGAGATACGCTCCCAGAATCGGCGAATAAGAATCTTTGTAAACTTGATCATAAAAATCAGCTCCAGTTCGTACGTCTTGCGAACAGGATCATATGAGTCTTCCATCTCATAATCCATCAGGAACGAGATACGGAGATGAAGCATGGCAATATTGCTCCCAAGCAATATGATCGAAATAATACTTCGATCCCATGTCGAGACCAATACATACAAGAAATATGCAAATAAGGGTAATTATGCGCATTACATGAAGTATTTATATGTCTGGAACATTACGAGAGCAATAATAACAGTCAACACTGTTCCCCATGTTGTATCGATCGCAACCATATTCCAACTCCACCCCCTCATCACACTCATCGAGGTGAGTTCATAGGTCATATAGGCTCAGAATCCGAAAAGAGCAGACTTCTCGATAACTTGCATGAGAGAAGCTTTTGACTCAACTCCTGGAATGACAACCAGAAGGAGAAGCACGAGTATATAGAGTAAGTAGAAAGCAATTGCAGCAAGGAAGTTCATATCTGTATTGAGATATGTGGGAATATACTTCCGAAATGTCGGCAGGATCACGAAATAGATCATGACGCCATCGAGAACGAGAAGTGTCACGATTCACGAGATGTAGGAGAGAAGGGGAGCGAGCATGGGAGAAAAGATTAATGGTGAATTGATAGTTGTGAATTATTTTGTATCCAGTTTTCATATTTCTCATTTGCACTTACTTCGGCAAGTCGGATAATACACGGAGTATTGTATTTATGAGACGACTCGATCATGGATTTCACACTTTTCCAGTTCTCTGTTCGAGTCTTGTAGATCGTGACGATCTCATCATTTTTCGTGAGTCTCCCTTCCCACCAGTACATACTCTCGATGGGGAAGAAATTCGCACAAGCAATGAGATGAGCATTCAGGAGATCAGCAGTGATCCTGATCGCTTCAGGTTTCGATGGATGTGTCACGTAGAGAAGGAGGAAGGGCATATTATTTCTGGTTATGAAATATCCAAGTAATTTTATCAAGCGCATCTGGATAGGTGAGTTCTATGATTTTCCTGATTTGTGACTCCACGTCAAGAAAATAGGGATCAAGAAAGTTCACGATGCGATCAGCTTTTTCTCCGAACTTTCAACTATAGAAAAATATTTCTTCTTCAGGAAAATATCCCAGCCTCCAGAGATACGTCGCCGCTGCAAGTATAGGACACGAGTATTCTATGCCACTCGGGAGATATCTACAGAGTATGAATTCCATTTCTGATGCATACCTCTCGGTACTCACCTGTAGCCATATACCCTTCGAGTTCTCACGAAATGAAGCATTTTTCTTGTCAATCTTCTTCAGAAGCTTCTCTGCTATAATGGAGAATGATTTTTCAGAGTATACATTGTCTGGCTTGATCTGAAGTCGATCAATCCAAGAATGTATAGTTAACGTATTGATGGAAGTGTCGTAGAGGTCATCTACAAGTACTCCGAGAGAAACTCTGTCCTTATTAGCAAAGTAGGTAATCAATTCTTTCGATGAATTCACTGAAGCAATAATATCATTTGGATTCAGATTCGGCGTGATATGTGCATATTCTATATGAATCATATGATATTAATGGTTAGTACTAGATTCCTTCTCGAGTCTTTCTTTCTGCATTTTTTTCACTGCATACCAATCCCCGTTATTCGAACCATCGCCATTGAGTCGCTCAGAGAATTTGGTCCAGCATCGTTCGAATACTTTTGCTTTCGAGATTTTCCCTTCATGTTCGAGATTCTCGAGGAGACAGATATAGTCCCAGAATATATCTCCGAGTTCATCTTCGAGAAAGACTCGATCTCATGACTTGAGCTCCGCTTTCATTTCTCGTATCTCATCCTCGATTCACCGAACGAATGTCTCACTTCCCTCATAGAATTCGCTATATCCAGAGTCTCCGTTTTTCATGAGCTCTGGAATTCGTGCTTCTGCGAGAATGATGATTTTTTGGATGGTGGGAAGCATGTATTGGATGGTAATAGTTTCCGTCGTCCTGAGTGAAATGTCATTTCGAGCGAATCCATGGGTTTCTGTCATTCCTGCGTATGCAGGAATCCAGGGTATTATTGGGTTATTTCGTTGAATAAATCATTCCATTCAGGATTATTTGCTTCTATTTTATTGAGTTTATATTCTCGTTTCCATTTTTTCATCCTCTTTTCAGTAGTAATTGCATCATATATATTCTGAAAAGATTCATACCATACAAGTATATTCACGTTATATCTTTTTGTAAATCATTCATTCAATTTCTCTTTATGTTCTAGTATTCTCCGAATCAAGTTATCTGTCACTCCGATATAGAGTGTTCCATTTCTCTGACTTGCGAGTATGTACACATAGTATGTATTCATAGGAATGCGTTAATGACTGGATTCCTGCATACGCAGGAATGACAGGCAAGTTACAGAAACACTCTTTTTGCCTTCTTTTTTCCCATTTCTATTAAAATAAATTCATTTCATTCAGGACGAATCATGAACTTGGGATCAGTTACTGTCTCTCAATTAATACGAACACTTCATCAATGTAATGCATTTCTGGCATCTCACATAGTTCAACAAAATCCCATATGGCATAGTAAGTTAACTATTGGAGTTCATGTAAATGGAAGAATTCCTCCTCCCATATCTCTGTATAGACTGTATTCAAATATTTCCACATTTGATATATCATTCGCATCATATAGCTTCCCATGATACATCGTCACGATGCGTTGTGCGAGTTCTTTTTTGAGGACATTCGGATGTTCACCTCATTCGAGACGCTTCTTGATGACTTCAACTTCCTCGAGGGTGGCATCAGTCGCGAGTTCGAAATACTTCACGATGAGATCATCAGAAATATTGATGAGTTTCTGGTACATACTCTGCGGAGCCTCATCGATGGCGACGGTATTTGGACTCGTTTTCGACATCTTCTTGCCATCAGAACCGACAAGGAGATCGAAGGTCATGATATCCTGCTTCGGGAGCCTATGTGCGTCCATGAGCGTACGACCAGCGAGGAGATTGAAGTACTGATCATTGCCGCCAAGTTCGACATCACAGGCACCGTATTTCTTCGCGATGGCAACAGAATCATATCCCTGCATGATCGGGTAGAGGAATTCCTGGAGAGATATACGGATACCTCACTTGTAGCGCTTCGAGAAATTATCCCGATCGAGCATCTCGGCAACAGAGAAATTCTTGGCAAGCTCACCGACAGAGGCGAAGTTCACGGCATCAAGTCATTCGCTATTCCAGTAGACCTCAGTCTTCTCGAGATCGAGGACCTTCGCGAACTTCTGGAGGAAGATCTCTGCATTGTGACGAGTCTCTTCTCGTCTGAGCATAGGACGCTCAGCATCTTTATCAGATGCATCACCGACCTGTGCGGTGGCATCACCTATGGTGAGGACGATCGTATGACCGAGGGATTGGAATGCCTTCAGTTTCAGTATTGGCACCATATGCCCGATATGGACAATAGTTCCAGAGGGATCGATCCCGAATTTCACGACGAGCTTGTCACCGCGTTCGAGACGCTTTGTTAGATTGACTTCATCGATGACGCGAGAAGTACCTTTATGGAGGAGATTGTGGATGGAAGAATTTGTCATAGATTAATTTTTAAACAATTTTTTACGGATAAAATCGATTCGATATTTTTGATTTTTCTGACTCAGTAGTTTCAGAAAAATATGCATAGACATTTCATTTTTCTACTGAGAATTTCTTGAAACAACCACTTGGTCAATCACATTTGCTACTTAACTTTCTGAAATCAGAATAACTAAAAACTGGATAGTACTTCTTCGATTTCATATCTACAATTCACATATTTTCCCCTCATCATCCAAGAACTCATCACCAGATTAGGTAGTATCTCCTATCCCCAATCGAGGAAACATAAACAGAGATATTGTTAGTATCTTCATGTGAAATATATGCTATTTTATTTGCTTTTTTGGATGAACATGAATACCGGAAAATAATATTATCAACTCATTGAATTCATGAAGAAGAGAGAGTGACGCTGTAGAAGAGTGTAGTATATTGCTTGAGAAATCAGTGAACTTTTGCCTCAGATCAACTCCACCTTGCTTCGAGAAGGTCGTAGTCAGGATGAGACTCTCAGAAAGTATATTCTCCATCATTCATACGACAAGCCTCAGACTTGGAGAGTATTCTCTCAGAAGCAAAAAGTAAACCTGGGATTATAAAGAACAGTGGAATGAGAAAAAGTTTATTCATATAACTTTAGAAACTGATTGTTTTCTTTGATTTCTGGGACGGAGTGAGGACTATATTTCCTGCAGCATTCTCGGTGTAGGGTGTGTAACTGATATCGATATTGCGATTGCGGATCTTGAATCCATCGATTCTGATCGATGCACCGCCATGATCCTGGAAAGTACATTCGTCAAACAGGGAAGTGATGACTCCTCATTTATAGAGAAGAATCGATCTTTCGCAAGGGGAACCGATATTTCTCACGAGTGTGATGAGATTCCCATCACGCGTTGTTTGGAAGGTCAGTGCATTATTGATGATCGCATGAGAGAATTTCTTTGTTCGAATATCGTAGATAGATATACGATTCCCATCGGTGGATGGACCGAGAAAGAGGATATACCGAGCACGAATGAGCTGTGTCTGAAGGACGAGACAGGAACGCAAGTATTCACGACCGATGATATCCTTGGTGCGGTTCGATGGGATAGTATTGTGAAGAGAATTGTAGCAATCTGGATCTTCATCAGGTCAGTGAGGGAGGAGCTCAGTCGCGAATTCCGAATTCACATAACTCTTGATGAGGATACGATTGTAGAAGAGATCCGTATATGTCTCAGTCTGAGCAATCTCTATGCCCTTCAGAAGTGGCTTCTTGTAGAGACGAAATTCATCGAATCCTCCTCCATCCGCATAGGAAATCATAGGAAGGATACAGAGGAGAGAGATGAGGAGAAATCGTTTCATAGGAATTTCGAGAGAGAATTATCCAATCTTTTTGAGTTTTTTGGTCGTGAATTGGTATTGGTATCGAGAATAGAATGACTCTTCTGTATCTGTATGATACTCTTCTATATCGAACTGGATGCGACCATCCTCGAGTGCCCTGTACATGCTCCGCCCGACACAGAGAGTACTACTCGATTTAGGTAGAGCGACCATTCGATCGAGACGCATGCGTGCAATCCTCGTCATATCGAGGAGATCATCAGGACCGGTCGTACAAGTATTGCGATCATAGCCGACAAGGGAATATGAGAGGTAGTTTCCGAGGATCCAGTTGAGCTTGCCAAAGGCAGTCCCTCCAAAAGAACGAACTTGAGGATAGAACTTCACCTTCGACCGACTACAGTCATACGATGCGAGATAGGAACCATCATTTCTGAGGATCGCACCAGGGATTTCTGGATTATTTCCATTTTTTCGATAGGCATCGAGGGTTGCCTGATCTGGGAAGACATGGATGAAGTAGTAGAGAAACCCGTCTTTTTTCAGGAATTCATCGACTCTCACGAACTTTCCTGGCCAGAGAATATAGACTTCATTCTGATGAATTCCTTCGGGATAGGCACAGGCATCTTGCTTCGAGAGACTGCTTGCGAAGGAAAGGGTAGGGAAGATGATGCAGAGTAAAACAAGAATTATTTTCATAAGAAGGTATCAGACAGTAGTTATCAGTTATCAGATTGGTATTTTTATCTATATAGTTCACGATATGGATTCACATAACGGATAAATGAGTTAAATACTGGCCTATTAAGACTAAAATATTCAGAATTATAGCTATAGTTCAATCAATTACTTAACATTAAATCAGTATGCTCAGAAAAATCTTCAAATCTTGTAAATACTTTTGTGACTGACAACTTATCTCCTACATTAATTTTTATCATTTCATTATCGATTTTTATAGAACTTCATGTAAAAACACAGTTGGGATCAAGTGAAAGATTTTGAAAATCAGATGGGTTTTCTACTTTAGAATGATAAAAATCATATAGACAATATGCTTCAATACGACTACTAAAACACACAGAATCTTTATAACAAAAGCCATTTTTTATAACCTCAATATTTTCTCACTTGAGGATAGGAGTAAAGTAAGGTATATTAGTAATATATTTGTTAAAAGTAAATCAAACTACTGAAAGTAAAAAAATACTGATGATCCAAATTCTTGATGATTTTCATTTTAAAAAAAATCAAATAAATCAAAGGATAAGTATAGCATATCTATCTTCAAAAAAAATCAATATTTCACTCTCACTAACAGAAAATGAGAGACGGATTATTCCATATATTATAGCAATACGAAAAAAAATAAGTATTATTGATTTCATTTTAATACTTTACAATACCTTATCAATAAGCCCATACTTCAGTGCATCCTCGGCAGTCATATAGTTATCACGGTCACAGTCCTTGCGGACGGTGTCGATTTTTTGTCCTGAATGCGTCGCGAGGATCTTATAGAGGACTTCTCCCGTCTTGATGATATGATCGGCGGCGATCTTGATATCGATTGCCTGTCCTTCCATGCCCCCAAGTGGCTGATGGATCATGATCTCTGAGTGTTTCAGTGCATAGCGCTTTCATTTTGCACCACCTGCGAGGATGATCGATCCCATCGAGGCTGCCAGCCCGACACAGACAGTGACGACATCAGGCTTTACGTGTTGCATCGTATCGTAGATCGCGAGCCCTGCTGTGACATGTCCTCCAGGAGAGTTCACGTACATGGTGATAGGAGCCTTCGGATCGGACTTCTCGAGGTAGAGGAGCTGGGCGATGACGGTATTCGCGACATTGGAGTCGATCGCATCTCCGAGAAATATAATACGGTCCTCGAGAAGTCTCGAGTAGATATCATAGGCTCGCTCCTGACCACCGACCTTATCGATAATGGTCGGGACGAGGAAGTCAGAGATAATTTTCGATTTTTTTCCTTTTGTTTGGACTTTCTTGGACATATGTGAGATGAGGTTAGGAGACTTTTGTAGTATACGAGAATTTCTATTTTTGCAATCGAAAAATATTGCAAATGGCCTATCAAATCCTATAATCTTTCTGCTTGTTTAATTTTCTTACTTTTTTCGATTATGAAAAGTTTTTCTAGTTTCGTATTGATTGCCCTGTGTACTCTCGGGAGTATAGTACTCGTCTCCGCTGAGTGAGGAAATATGTGAGGCGGACAGATGGGAAGATGAATGCAGTCGGGTGAAAATGGTGGATGAATGATGAAAAAGGGACAAAAAATGGAAGGTGGAATGATGGGAAGTGGAGCCGTACGACCAAAGATGGGAAGTGGCATGATGATGCCTCGTGATGGGATGAAGGGAGGGAAGTCTCAGTCTGGGACAACTGTTCTCACCTCTGAGCAACTCACGTGTCTGCGAACTGCAGTTGCGAAGAGAGAATCAGCACTCATGGGAGAGGTCACAATGATGAATAGCACTATCAGTTCTGCGTTCATGACTCGTGCAACTGCACTCGACAGTGCCTACCAGGTATCTGACAAAGAAGCTCGAAAGACTTCCGTCGATACAGCTTGGTCGATATTCAAATCCAGTACTGATATAGCAAGAAAGACTGGTCAGGATACACAGAAATCTACGTGGGATACGTTCAAGACAGATACAAAAGCATGTAATGTCTGAGGGGCTGATACTGATGGCAATAAACCGATGATGATGGAAATGGCTCAATAAGGAGTAAATTCGAAAAAAGTCTACTTTTGTAGACTTTTTTTATTGATAATCTGCTCCACGATTCGGCTGTTGCAAATAATCAACAAATTTATATACTAAGAATTGTTTTAAACATTCTAATTCTTTTAACTATGAAAAACAGAATTTTTTCAGTATTTTTTATACTAAATTTAGTACTAATAGCATTTTCATTCATGACAATCAATGGTTATGCAACGACAGAAAGTAAATCAATAGAAAAAAATGGAAATTCCATGAAATCAAAAACATCTCTAGGTACTAAAAAATTTATGTCATTGGATTTATATCTACAAAATAAGGAAATAGCAGAAATTCTTGATTGTGGTGCTACACGGAAAGTTACATATCAAGTACCTAGAACCATGTCGCCCATACACGTATCGTTAAAAATACTTTTCGAAAAGGAACTCGCTCGTTATGGTACGTATAAGTCAGTGATAGTTTCAAAGGGTATTGCTCGGGTGTATCTAAAGAAATTTTATAATCCAGCTCTGAGTAGTTGTGAAAGTAGCCACCTCGTCTCAGTAATAGAAGATACCCTTACTCAATATAAGAGTGTTCAGTCCATTGAACTCTATTCCCCAAATGGACGTATACAATTTTAAGAAAGAGAAACTTTTGTAATGTAATATTGATAACATATAACTTTTATTTCTTATATACTATGTCCCTCCTCACAGATATTATCACTCACTATACTTTTTCTGGAAAATCATTTCCCATCGGTCTCGGTATGGAGAAATGATCTGTCCTTCCAGGAGCGATTGTCTCACTTCCACTCTCCACGATGAATCGTCATGGACTCATCGCTGGTGCGACCGGAACCGGGAAGACGAAGACACTCCAGAAGATGATCGAATCCCTCTCGGTCAATGGTGTCCCAACAGTCGTGATGGATATAAAGGGAGATGTATCTGGGTTGGCACTTCCATGAGAAATGAATGAAAAAATCAGTGAGAGACTCTCGATCCTCGGGAAATCAGACTGGAAATGAACAGGATTCCCGACGGAATTCTATACCCTCACTGGCGCCCAGTGAGTGAAACTCAGGGCAACGGTCAGTGAATTTTGAGCCGTTCTCTTTGCTCGGCTTCTCGAGCTCAATAATACGCAGGAAAGTGTGATTGCGCTGATATTCCAGTATTGTGATGATACTGCTCTCCTCCTCATTGATCTGGAAGATGTAAAAAAGGTCCTACAATATCTCTCAAATGAAGGAAAGGAGGAAATCGAAAAAGAATATGGCATGATCTCAACGTCGACCGTTGGAACGATCATGCGAAAGGTGATCGAACTCGAGTCACAAGGGGCAGCAATATTTTTCGGTGAACCGTCATTCGAAGTTGTTGACCTCATGCGAACCGATGAGAGTGGAAATGGTTATGTGAATATCATCCGTCTCATGGACATGATGACTCGACCGAAGCTCTTTTCGACCTTCATCCTCTCGCTCCTCTCTGAAATCTATAATACTCTCCCTGAAGTTGGGGATATCGAGAAACCGAAGCTCATCCTCTTCATCGATGAAGCACACCTGATCTTCGAGAATGCTTCATCCTCGCTTCTTAGAGAAATCGAGATGATCATCAAGCTGATTCGATCGAAGTGAGTGGGGATATATTTCTGTACACAGAATCCGATCGATATCCCAGCAAATATCCTCGCTCAGCTCGGATTGAAGGTACAGCATGCACTCCGTGCCTTCACCGCGAAGGACCACGAAACCATCAAACGTGCGAGTGAGAACTTCCCAACCACCGAGTATTATGATGTCGCCCATGATCTCACGACACTCGGGATCGGAGAAGCCTTCATCACGGCTCTCGATGAAAAGGGTATCCCAACCCCCCTCGTTCACACGATGATCGCACCCCCTGAGTCTCGTATGGGAATCCTCACGGAGAGTGAACTCATGGGTCTCACGAGTATCTCCCCGCTCATCTCGAAATATAATATCATCCTCGACCGCGAAAGTGCCCGAGAAATTCTCGAAAGGAGAGTATCAGAAAAAATAGCACAAAATACTCCATCGATGATGGAAGGTATGATGAGTGGCACAACGGGGAAAATCGCAAAAAATGTCGGAGGCACCCTTGCTGCCGAGCTCGGTCGTACACTCGGAAGGTCTCTCGGTGGACGCACGGGTGGAACGATCGGTGCACAGATCGCGAGAGGACTCCTCGGATCTATTTTTGGGGGAAGATAGTGGGTGACATATCTCGACATTACTGTTTTAGGTTGCAGAAAAATGTCATTTCGAACAAAATTTTAGGGTAAATTTTCGTGAGAAATCTTCCTTCTAATGTTTCATAAATATGTCTGAAGAGATGTACATCTACATTCTTACGAACCACTCTCACAATACCTTCTATACTGTTGTCACGAACAATCTCAAAAGAAGAATCCTTGAGCATCGACAAAAACTACCGTCGAGAAAAGAAAATTTATCTCATAGAATCGATAAATCTATTTTGGAAAGATCTTTCTGAAAATTGGTACAATTAAAAGGAAGATTTTTCCTTCTCACTTCGCATAGAAGTCGAAATAACTTTCTTATAAGTTATTTATAGAATACCGTATTTTTATCATTTGGTTTCTAATCATAACTTCTTATGTTTTCCCTCGCACTTGGCGGATGAGCCGCTCGTGGACTCGCTCATATCGGTGTGATTCGTCGACTCGAAGAGATGGACTTCAAACCAGCAGCTATTTCTGGAACCAGTATGGGTGCCATTATCGGTGCACTCTATGCCCTCGGGAAGGATTCTCATGAGATAGAGTCGATCGTCGCGAGTGTCCCTTGGGTGAAGCTCCTCGATCCGGATATGCAGAAGTGACTTCTGAAGGGTGACAAAGTCGAGAAATACCTCGATGATATTTTCGAAGGGAAGAGTTTCGCTGACCTCCAGATCCCACTCACGGTCACCTCGACCAATATTGATACTGGGGAGGGGATTATTTTTCGATCATGACAACTCTCTGCCGCTGTGAGGGCATCGATCGGACTCCCCTGAGTCTTCATCCCGAAAACCTACCTCGGACAAAACTGTGTGGATGGAGGACTCGCGAACAATCTCCCGATCGAATATCTCCCAGAAGGGAAGGTGATCGCGGTATCCGCCCTCCGTGACCTCACCAGGAAGATACGGTATGAGAAAGAGTTTTTCGGAGTCAATTGGTCGAAGACCATCTTCTGAGTGACCTATTCCATCATCCAGAAGACGATCGATATCATGCTCACACAGAATGAATCCCGTTCTGTTAGCTCGAGAAAGGATGTCACCTATATTCGCCCAGAATTCGACTGACTCGACTACTATGAGTTCGATAAATATCAGAAATTCATCGAGGCAGGCTATGTGGCAGCGAGACTATGACTCTAATATCGAGACGAATCTTGATTTTCTCGTGAAAATGAATAGTCTGCACGCAGTCTTCACTTCTTTCTCATGAATCTCATTCTCCTCTGAGTCTATATCGTGATCATTATCGTGATCTTCGCATTTATCGGGATTGTACTGATGGATATAGGGAATTTCAAGCAGTATTCGAAATATCTCCCGACCGTCCTCAGGATCTACCTCGCGACGATTATTATCATCGCGATATTCTGAGCGTACAAAATCTCGACGCACTATACCCCTCCGAAGAAGCAGAGAAATATTCAGACCGAACAGGTGAATTTCTAATTTCTAAACACTATAATCTCATGCAAGTCGGAATCGTCGGTCTCCCCAATGTTGGTAAATCCACACTTTTTAATGCGCTCACCAAATCCTATGCTGCCGAGGCAGCGAACTTCCCATTCTGTACGATAGAACCAAATGTCGGAATCGTGAATGTGAACGACGAACGTCTTGAGCAAATCCGTGTGGTCGTGAATGGGGCGAAGATCATCCCAGCGACTGTCGAATTCGTCGATATCGCAGGGCTCGTCGAGTGAGCAAGTAAGGGTGAATGACTCGGAAATAAATTCCTCTCCCATATCCGTAGTGTCGATGCTATCCTTCAGGTCGTCCGAGCCTTCGATGACTCCACTGTCCACCATGTAAGTGGCTCAGTCGATCCCAAGCGTGATATCGAGATTATCAATCTCGAACTGATATTCGCTGACCTCGAGACTCTCGATAAGCGCATCGGTGACAATCAGAAAAAGGTACGAGCCGGGGATAAGGAAGCAAAATCTCGGGAAGATATCTACAATAGACTCAAGGCACACCTCGAATCAGGAGCAATCGCCTCCCTCATGGAAATGACCGACGATGAGAAACTCGCCGTCGCCGACCTCCATCTCCTCACCAATAAGCCATTCATCTATGCCGTGAATGTGACAGAAGATTGGTTCTCGAGCCCCCCTGAAAAGGGGGGTAGCGAAGCTGGGGGGTTCAATGACACTGAACTCAGAGCAATTACTGGCATTTCAGACTCCAAAATCCCGGTCCTTCCCGTAAGTGCGAAGATCGAGATGGATATGCTCGAATTCTCCGAAGAGGATAAGAAGATGTTCCTCGCAGATATGGGGATCGACTTCAATCCGATGGATACGATTATCCGGACTTGCTATGATCTCCTCGGACTCCAGTACTACTTCACCGCAGGGGAGATCGAGGTGCGAGCCTGGACGATCCATCAGGGAGATACAGCTCCTGTCGCTGCAGGAGTGATCCATACGGACTTCCAGAAGAAATTCATCAAGGCAGAAACCGTGAACTGGAAGAATCTCGTCGAATTCGGAGGATGGTCAGGAGCACGTGAGAAGGGAAAAGTACGCATGGAAGGGAAGGAATATATCGTCGCGGATGGGGATGTGATGTTGTTTAAATTTGGGGGGTAATTCTTAATAAGAAATTATCATGAAAATTCATCGAAATACAATACTTAAATACGTGATTGCCTCATCATATATTACGATATATCTAGTGCTATTGATGAGAGGAATATTTTTTCCTAAACCCATTATTCCCAAATTAGGAATAACAGAGGATTGGGATCCAGCATTATTAATGATTATAAAGCAATGACTTCTCTTGCTTTGTCTATGTATCATACTCTATACAATAGATAAAATATTTTTTCTGTATAGAAAAAATATTACAAACACTCTTCTCACTCCCGAAGAAAAAAGAATAAAACTGTTTCAATCTCTCCTCTTCTGAATCAATAGCTTTTTCACGGCTATAACATTACTTCTTTTTTTGGACAATATCTATTATTTTATATTAGATAATCTTTTATAAGATGACATATAAACTTTTGGCCTAATCCTTGTCACTCCTTTAAAATTTCATATTTTGTATATTCTTTATACTCTTTTTCAAAAAAAGATATACAAAAATCCAATAAAAAAAAATCCCCTTCACGTTCCGTTGGCTTGAAAAGATTTTTGCATTTTATCGAAACGAGATATAATCAGTACATAATTTCAAGAATATGAACCCCATTAAAAATCAGGATATAGATACAACATCCACGATCTATTGGACAAAGTTTATATCTTTTCCAAAGGTTTCTACAAAAAAGGAGCGAATCGACGCTATCAATGCACGACTTCTTCGAAGTGAAAAATCGAAGAATCCAAAACAAGATATTTCTGAATATGATATTGCGGCATATTTTTAAGAAAATTCTCATATGTTCATTATTGACTCAAGTATTTTTTGTGCATGCTTCTTAGATGAGGATACGAACCATGAAAGGGCGAAAGTACTCTTGTGAGAAATCGAGGAACGGATATTGGTTCCATATATCGTCTTGAGTGAGGTGCTGACTGTATTGACCTATAAACATTCGAAAGATCGTGCAAATGAATTTGCAGATTTTATACTCTCAGATAATCGATTCATTTTGATAGATGCAGACATGACGAGTGAGGTATATTTCTGGAAATCGATCGATAATAATCTCTCCTATATCGATATTGTCCTGACCTATGTTGCCCTTCGAAACGATGCCACTCTCCTCACCTTTGACGATGCAATGATAAAGTTCTATCAAAAAATCCGAGAAAATAAATCGTAAAAAAATCCCTTTCACGATACGTTGGCTTGAAAAGTTATTATAAGAATAACTGTATTATATCTGCTTACCAATTACAATCATGCACTTACAAGATTCACAAATACTCATTCTATTTTTTGTATTCCACATTATTCTTTTTAGTAGTTTTTCTGTCCTAAAACTCAATATTCTTACTTGGAGAATCATAACGATTATTCTTGTTTTAGTAGAACCGTACCTCATTCTCTGGCTGATGGGATGATGAGGTCCAGATAATATCTGAGCATGAATCTGAATTATGATTTTATATATTGTAGTCTGATTTCCGATTTATATACTTTCAGGAATAGTCTATCTCATCTGAAAGCAGCTTCAAAAATAAAAAAATCCCCTTCACGTTTCGTTGGCTTGAAAAGATTTTTTAGCCTGTGAGGGGATTTTTAATTCATACCTTTTCTTCACGTTGGTATGAGACGAGGTCTACTGCACTTAGGTTAGTTTTACGAGGATAACCAGCTTTTGTATTGATTTGATATTCCTTTATGGAAGATCGGTTTGTATAGAAAGCATAGTGCTTTGTATGTGTATTTATTTTTTTCTGGAACTTCGATCGGTTTAAGCGACCAAATCTCAGAAGGCGGCGAGTGAAGTTCACCAGTGCTCGTGAAGTAGACATAGGAATCTTAGCATGCTTTGGATTCCCTGTCAAAAATTTGAACCCTTTTTTTCGCTCATTTTCGAACAATAGGTAGAGAGTCCTTTCCCAGACTGGAGAATCGGGAAAACTTGACTAAATCCTCCCAGTCGCTACACTCTGCTCAATCTCTCTTTTCTATGCTTTCTGATCTTATTGCTCGAGTCATCGCCGTACATCCTGACTTCACCCATGCGGAAGTCGAGGAAGTATGTCGTGACTATCTCGACTCGATCACTGAGAAGATCAAGGAAGAGACCAAGATGAAACGCCTCGTGAAGTATATGGAGAAGGAATTCGAGCTCGATAGTATGAAGCTCGAGAAGAAATCAAATCGTATCTATTCGCTCGAATCCATTCCTGAATCACTCTTTCGTGGGAAATCGAGCATTGCCTCGAGCCTCGTCACTATCCGTAATCTCACGAAGAATATCGAACAGACGGAACTCTTTCTCGATGCCGAGCTCCAGATCAACCGTGAGGACAAGATCGCACTCATCGGGAAGAATGGAGCAGGGAAGACTACACTCCTGAAGATGATCATCGGTCGAGATGATGACTATAAGGGATCGATCGAACGGGCTACAGGGCTCCAGATCGGATACCTCTCACAGGATCTCTTCTGGCAGGATACAAGAAATACTCTCAAGGAAGAGATGCTCATGGTATTTCCCGAGATCAGTGCACAGATCGATCGACTGCATGACATCGAGCACGATGATGCTCACTGGGAAGAGATTGATATGATTAATAGTTATCTGAGGGAAAACGATGGCTATCGAAAGTATGAACTCCAGACAGAGATACTGAAGTATTTCTGATTTTCTGACGAACAGCTCGATCTCAATGTTCTCTCACTCTCAGGAGGGGAGCAGACCAAGGTCCAGATCGCGAAATTCCTCATCACCGAGGTCGATCTCCTTATTCTCGATGAGCCGACGAATCACCTCGATATCGAAGGGATCCTCTTTCTCGAGAAGTTCTGCAAAATCTGGAAAAAAGCTATCATCTCGATCTCGCATGATGTCCGATTTATCGACAATACTGCGGACACGATCATCGAGATTTCTCAGAAGAAGCTCCATCTCTATCCGGGCAAGTATGAGAAATACCAGATCGAGAAACAGGCTCGCTATGATCGACAGATGAAGGCTCACGAGCTCCAGAAGAAGGATATCGAAGAGCAAGAAGCCTGGATCAATCGATTTCGCTATACGCCGAGCAAGTCCGCGAGTGTCCAGAGTCGCATCAAGCAGAT
>JANPGO010000061.1:0-2029 GCA_031423995.1 Candidatus Altimarinota bacterium
AAATAATATTTTATAATATTTTTTACCATCAGAGAAGTCATCATAATACGGGAATTGGGAAATATCTATAGTCATTTATTATCTCTAAAATTTAATTGTAGTTCTAAAACTCAATGTTTGGTCTGATGTAGTAGAAAATGCATTTCTATTATCAATAAAAAGCATAGTACCCGAATATTTATCAATAGTTGGTAAGCCAATTGAAACTGGAATTACATTAAAATTATTAGGTGTTGTAAAAATATCACCCAATGTTGGTACTGAATTTATTAATGATGTAATTAGAATTTTATTTTCAACTACAGATACTACAATATATTCTTTTTGCCTTGTTGTTATTTTTAAATCAGGATAAAATATTGATTGGTCTACATTAGTAGGGCAAGTAAGTAGGTAGCAAGCAGAACCAATATCGTTTCTAAATGACAAATCTGAATTAAACCTAGATAAAGACTTAATAATTCCTAATTGTCTACTATCATTATTTACTGTAATTCCTTGATTTTTTTCATTCGATATTGTGGTGTAAAACATTAAAGTTCTTGCATTTAATTCTGATATTGAATTTTTGCCATGACCACCTTTTGGTGCTAATATTGCTCTTAATGTTGCTCCAGTACCATTACCGACTATACTGGCATTTGCATACGTGTATCCACTACCATAGTTTGTAATATTTATGCTAGAAATTTTGCCACCATTTAGAATCGCAGTTGCAGTTGCACCTGTACCATCACCAGAAATAATCACATTTGCAGATGTGTAAGCAGTGCCAGCATTTACTACTTTTATATATGATAGTGAACCATTAACGGCAAGTAATTCTACATTTGACTGTAAAGTATTTAAATCCCCAATTGATAAATCTACAGATACTAATCCACCAGTACCAACGCCGGCTACATCTAAATTGACATAACTGTAACCAACTCCGCCATCAACAATAACTGCTCCAGTAATTTGCCCAGAACCATTTACGATTGGATTTACTTTAGCATTAGTTTTTGTTTGAGATAGATACGCTTTTGCTTGTTTTGCAACAAATACCAATGTAGCAGTACCGTTTGATGCACTACCTGTTGTATGTGTTGGGGCAACAGTGCCCAAATTACCAGCAGTTGTTACATTATAATATCTATCTTGATATTTTATTTTTTGATTTAATGCAACCGCTAATGAAGATTGCCATAAAGTGTAGGTCGCTATTGGTTCACTAATACTAATTGTTGCAGTATTATCATAACCATAACCAATATTAGTTAGTGTGCCAGATGATACGGAAGTAGAAGTAAGTGCTAATGTAGCAGTTGCTTGAATCTCAATACCGATAGTGACGTTCGGCGCAGAGATAGTAGCGGTAGGAGTAGATAAGTACCCACTGCCACCATTACTGATTATGATTCCAGTTAAAATATATGGATTTTCTTCTAAGTACCCATCACCAGAAACTACAATTGAAGTTGATGCTTGAACATACCCAGAGCCGGCATTGTCAATTGCTATATTAGACAATTGACCTTTGCTGTAAAACTGATTTTTAATTGAATTTGTTACTGGAATAAATTGTGCTTCAAAAAACTTATTCCTAAATCCAATTGGAATGTTGTACATAAATTTCCACTGATATCCATCAGATGTAGTAAAAATATCAGTATCAAATCCCGTAGGAACTACTGTAGAAGCTGCCCCATAATTATTCGATATACATTTGTAAACATTTGATTGAGTTGTAACTACATAAAAATTACAATCTTCTAATGTAGAAAATCCATTGGTAGATAAATTAGATGTAGAATAATTATCATCATACATATCATAAACGGTATTTGCTACCCAATCTATTCTTTTTACAACAAATGATACATCAGATTCTCTAATTCTTTTTACTGATGTAATATTAGTACGAGTTTTTAATTCGTATTTATAATTTGATTGAGGAATTTCTGGGTCATCTGTACCTAATGGATTCCATGTCAATGGTTTGCCCAAGTAATAATAATACCTAGATGTTCTAGATACAATATCATTT
>JANPGO010000062.1:0-12545 GCA_031423995.1 Candidatus Altimarinota bacterium
CGATGCACCCGTGACAGGAAGTACTCCAAAAGCGATTACAGGTGAACTCACAATATTTATCTGAGGAGAGAAAAAAATATTCGATCAGGCTGAATCCGTTCTCTCGATGATGGGAACCAACCTGCAATACATGGGAAAACAGGGGGCTGGTCAGGCCATGAAGCTCGTGAACAATGCGCTCGTCGCCTATTCGATGATCGGACTCTCGGAAGTCATGAAGCTCGGATCATCCATGGGGATCAGGCAGGAGAAGCTCGCTGAAGTCATCAAGACGCTTCCTGTCAGTTCACCCTATATTGCCATGAAGGTAGAAAATCTCGTCCATGATACCTATCCGATGATGTTCTCGCTCGCGAATATGGCGAAGGATATCTCGCTTGCACATGAGGAGATGGGGAAATATGGACTCTCACTCGATATGCTCGAACTCGTATATAGTCAGTATCAGAAAGGATTACAACAGGGTATCGGAGGATTGGATGTCTCGGCTATTGGAAAAATTCAGAATTAATACCATGAGCACATTTCCGAGTGTTATTTATATTTTCTCTTTTTCATTTCGCATACGCAGAATTCCTTTCAAGCTCATTGTTATGAGAAATTCATAAATTTATACTCATAATTCTAAGAAAAAGGGGTTCCTCCTAACGTCGGAATGACAAAAAAGGAATAATTTGTGAAAACTGACTAAACATTCACTGATTAAAATTATACGAGAAATATTTCAAAACAATAAGCAATTCATTGTCGTTGTATATATTTGGCCTTCACTGAGGATTACGCTAGAATTAGACTAATTCTTTACAATTTTCTCATGACTATCCGCAAAGCCGTATCTTTTTTTCTGGTCTTTCTGATCCTGCTCCAGAATCTCTTCCTCGCTCCAATGAGTGTCTCTGCGGCTCCAGATAGTGATGGATCAGCCAATATTGACCTCTACCTTACGCCGACGATCCCATCGAGTTCGATTATCGGACAGAACTTCACGCTCGATGTCGCCCTCCAGAATCAGAATACTTCTGATGGTGATGGGTATCGTCCAGGAATTATTCTGAATCTCCCCGCTGGAGTATCACTTGTAAGTGCGGGGACGCTCGGTTCGCCGACACGAACAGTATCGCATGCGAGTGGAACAACCCTTGTTTTTTTCCAGACAACCAATGATGTGCTCCTGAAGTGACTCACTTCTCACTATTCCTTCACCCTCACATCGAGTAACAGTGCCTGAGTCTTTGTTCCGAAAAACATCGGAGTGCTCGGCTATGTCGATGACAATATCTATGGTCGTGGTCCAGCACCGTCTGGAGCGCCTCCTGGGACACTCACGGGAGGGATAGACTATGCATCAGGCAGTGGTGTGAGTATGGCTGATCCGACCAATCTCACCTTTCCTGCGAATGTGAATAGCTCGACGAATCTTAGCACCCTCCCATTTATCACACCAACAACCCAATTCACCCCATTTGATGTGACGAAGTCAGAGAGTACCGCGAATCTCATCGGAGATTTGGTAACGACGACGCTCACGGTGAAAGGCAATAGTATGGGTTCACTGAAGCACTTTCACCTGCAGGACGTCATTCCTGCGAATCGAGCCTTCGTTGGATATATCTCGACGACGTGAGCAACCATCTGAGGACTTGCCGTCACCTATGATGCACCGACAGCAGGACAGGCAACCCTCGATATCACTGATATCACCGTACCGATGAATACGAATGTGACGATCCAATACCAGACGTTCCCTCTTGCGTATACGATCGCATCTTATTCAGGATCTACCCCGGTTCTCGATACGGGAAGTGTTATCGCGCATGATACAGTTTCCGTGAATACCGTCACGATGCATACTGGTGGACTCGCACTCTCGGGTTGACCGTATAGTCCGACCACCTGGAACAATGGAACGTCAGATGTGCTCGTGAATCAGTCGAGCATACTCCCTCCACGATCCGTCAGCACCCACCATCGCTATGCGAATCTCGCAAAGAGTGCTGATAGAAGTACTGCGGTTGTAGGTGATCTCGTGACCTATACTATTACCCTCAATACGGCGAAAAATGCTGCCTTCACCACCAATGGAAGTGGTACCTATATCACTGATATTCTTCCCGATGGGATGGATTTCTCAGGAGCACTCAGTTCATCACTCTCAGGAGCAGGAACTCCATTCACCTTCATTTCTTCGAATACCGATGGGAACGGTGATACGACGCTTCTCTGGAGACTGAATTCTGGAACTATAGGAGCGGATGCTACTGCGACGATCCGATATCAGGCAATCGTGGATGGACTCTATGAAGGAGCCGGGGATACTGAGTATGAGAATACTGAGACCCTTGTGAACAGTGCATCATTTTTCGGAACCGTCGGAGATGGAGGCCTCTCAGGAACGTGGGGAATGACCGATCCAAGTATTATCGATTCCACTATTGCGATCAATAATATCACTGCGACCATCCAGGCGCCGAGTCCGACGACCAAAAAACACCTTATCTCCGTGACGACCCCAAGTGGTACGGTCTATGACTGGTCCACTGGACTCCCATCATCGATCCCACCAGGATCAGCACTGAGATTTGCAGTGACGATGGATTTCCCAAATGTGAACTTCATCAACCCTCGCCTTGTTGATGCGTTTCCACTCCTTGCCGGGCCGAATACAAGCGCTTATGATTTTTCCTTCCAGACAGGAACAACGCTGAAGGATATCTATAATACATGAGTCCTTTTTAATACAGAAGATGGAGTAAGTCCTGCAACGACCTTTAACTGACTCAGTCTCATTGGAACCGTGATTCCGAATGCTCCATGGATCTCCATCACCCCTGCGAATAACCTCGAATTCCAACTCGGAACAGGTTCAGGGAAGAAAACTTTCGCCCTTCTCTTCACAGTCAATATCCTCGCCACCAAACCTTCTGGAGGTGTCGGGACAACTGGACTTGTACCACTCACGAACTTCGCTTATAGCTCATTCAACGATGATACTGCCACTCCCAATCCACTTCCCATCATGGAAATCCCCTTCAATGTGAACTTCCCAAGCGTCACTGCCGTGAAGACGGCATCTGGAGGGACCAATGCCGAAGCAGGAAAACAGATAGACTATATCGTCACTCTCACCAATTCATGAACTGGGCCTGCCTACCTCGAAAATATCGCCGATACACTTCCTGTGAATATGGACCTCCTCACCGGTTCGATTATCGCGAGTGGTGCTCTCACGGAACTTTCGAATTCGAGTATTACCCAGTCAGGAAATACACTCATTATCGCATTCGATACAGGAGCTTCGACTTGAGGGAGGAGTCTTATCCCGCTCGATACCCCAGGAACTCTGAGTGTGAAGGAAAATATCATTGTCATCCACTATAGTGTCGTTCCGAATACGAATTTCGTCATCCAATGAGGGGCGAGTCGTACCAATACGGTCACGCTCGACTACTATGCGAGCTCAGGTGCCGTGGCGAATGGTGTGAATAACCTCTGACCCGTCACAACGAGTGCGAATATCTCTGTGAAATCTCCAGCCATGTCTCGATCGCTCCTCTCAACAACAGAAGCGGATAGTACGACGAATAATCTCTATATCGGGGAACAGGCGACCTATCGTACGATCATCACCCTCCCACAGGGAACATTCAATCTCGCGAACTACGTCGAGACCAATAATGCAAATCTCCTCTTCCTGACTGGAATAGTCGTCGCCTACAGTGGATCTCTGAGCTTAACCGGTGTGACGAATTTCAGCGGAGCAACCGTTCCATTTGGGACGATTACCAATAGTGACACTGATCCGAGTACTCTCGAAACCATCGTCCTCGATACGACCTACCGTGTGATTAAGACAGCAACCCCAGGAACGAACTACACCAACAATGCAACACTTTCCTACTCTTCAACATCGCTCGTTGGTCCAGGAGTCGTTGTCAATGTCCGCAAACCAACACTCACGATCACCAAGACTCCGACTCCATCGACGGGAATGGCAGGAGATACGATCCTCTACACGGTCACCGTCAATAATACGAGTGTGAATGCTGATGCCTATGATATTCGAGTCACCGACCTCCTTCCATCGAGTATCTTCGAAAATACAGGAAGCCTCACTCTCTGAAGTTATTCTGGAGCCGAATCCAATCTCTTCTCATCGAGTGGCTCTGGGAATGGACTTGCACTCGATCGACTTCCTCCTGGATCAGGGGCAACCTTCACTTTCCAGGCAACGGTCAGAAATACCGTACATCCTACAGAAAACTTCGTCAATCGGGTAGACCTCGCCTATGATACCCTTCCAGCGGATAACTCTCCAGATGAATGGACAGGTGCAACCTTTGCGAATGCGAGCTACACTGTGAATGATATCACTCTTGCGCATACGATTACCTCTACGACCCTTGCAGATACGACATCAGCACTCTTCAGTGGAGCAATTGTCGATCTCGCTATTGGTGAGGGAGTCACCTATAGAACGGATATCACCATTCCACAGTCAACCTTCACCGGATTCACGATCACCCAGACTCTCCCTGCAGGGATGAAATTTCTCTCAGGATATATTCTCGTCGATGGGGTCAAATCACATACCCTCACGAGTATATCTATCAGTCCACAAAATATTGTCACATTTACTCTCTGAGATGTCGATAATACAGGAACCGGATCAGGAAGTGGTATGACACTCGTGACTGATGCAGTCGTTCTCGACCATACAGGAAATACCGCAGGATGAGTCAATCCATCGAATCTTGTCGTCAACTACGGGTCGAATACAAAATCCTTCATACGAAATGTAGAAGTTGTAGAACCAACCCTCTCTGTCGTGAAGGCATATTCTATCACCTCTGGTGATGCGGGTGATACGCTTCCAACGACGGTGACCGTTACCAATGCTGGAAGTGTGACTGCCTATGATGTCGTCCTGACTGACCTCACTCCATCCCAGCTCACGGCTGGAGTTGGCTACAGTGGAACCATCGCTATCGGGACGCTGAATCCAGGAGACTCACGAATCTATACCTATAATTCGACGATCAATTCGAGTGTCTATCCTGCTGACATCCTCACAGGAACGGCGAGTATCCTCTATACATCATACCCATGAACTCCAACCGATGGAGAACGAATCTATACTGCTATAGATACCGACTTTGTCACAATCGTGAACTCTGGATCTGTCGTTCTCACTCGTCTAAGTCCTCAGTCAGAGACTGTAGGTGATAGTGTCCACTATCAGATCCAAGTACCAATATCAGAGGGAAGTACGCATACCCTTGATCTCACGAATACGATTCCAGCTGGTATGGTGGTGCTTCCGAGTTCAGTCCAGATTTCTACAACTTCGGGGCTCTCCTACAGTGGTACTGTCACACCGAATATCACTCCTTCTTCTACTGGTATAGTGCAAGGACAATCACAGATACTTACCTACAACTTCACTGATCTCGTCAATACTGATACGAATAATACTTCGACGGAGTACATCACGATTCTCTACGATGCAGTCGTACAGGATTCATCTGATACGAACAATGGAAATACTATCATTCATACAGCGAGTGCGAACTATGAGGGTGGACTCATTACCAAGAGTGCAAGTGCTCTCCCTGTGACAATCGTAGAGCCATACCTCAATATGACCGTTTCGAATAGCTATGTTCGAGGATATACAGTTCCATATACATTCACTCTTACCAATACAGGAACCAGTACCGCCTATGATGTAGACCTTTCGACACTCCTTCCAGCAGGAGTCACGTATACTGGAACACTTACTATCACGAATTCTTGAGGCGCTGTGAATCTCGGGCAATCAGGGAATTCCTTCACCATCGATGCGCTCCCAGTGAATACAGGAAATCCTCTCACCTTCACCATCAATGGTCAAGTGCAGTCATGAGCCATCAATGGAACGGTCTATACCCTCACCGGAACAGTCCTTTACACCTCAGAGACAGGATCATATAGTCCAGTTCTGACGAATCCACTCAATACAGAAAGATCAGGAATCGGATGAGTTGATGATTATAGAGTCTCAGCTCGAACGACATCCTTCACACTCAACCTGGCAATTCTCGGTGAAACAATCGGTGTCGTGGACCTGAATGGATGAGACGGACTCATCGATGATGTCTTCGAATATACAATCACCCTCACCAATACTGGAACCGTTGCTCTCTCAGGGATTCCAGTCACTCTCGATATCCCAGCGGGCTTCACGGGCTTCACGAAGATGTCGATCCCAGCCGGCTCAGTTGATCTCTCGACCACTACAGGAGGAGTGAACGGTGCATGATACCTCTCTATTTCAGGCGTGAGTATTCCAGTAGGGCAATCTCGTACGATCGTCTACCGAGTGACAGCACTCCATACCCTCAATCCTGGAACGACGATCCCGACAACAGCCACTGTCGGCAATAGTGTCGAATGAGCCCTCGGGTGAACACCGAATGTTCCTGTGACGATCAATGCTCCACGATTCATCACAACAGCGCTCGAAACAGATGTAAATGGATCAACCCTTCTTGATACTGAGGCAATCCATCACACCCTTACGCTAACCAATACTGGGACAGCAACAGGAACAACAGTCGCAGTACAGATATCATGGAGTTCTGGTGCGCTTTTCACGACGGGAAGCCTCATCTTCCAGACTGGAACGACCGTGAATACAGGAACACTTATCATCGATGAGATCAGTCATACGATTCACTTTACGATCCCAGCATTTTGACCAGGAGCGATAGAGACATTCCTCTATGATACACGAGCAAGTGGTTCAGTAGGAACAACGATCGTCACCCAGATCTCAGCACTTTCTTCTGAGAGTGTGAGTGCGAGTGGAACGAGTAATATTCTCACGATTGTCGCTCCGACTCCTTCGACAGGAGCAGGTGGATGAGGTGGTGGAGGTGGATCGAGTTCTCCAGGAATTCCGACTCCTCCAGTTGTCAGTACACCGACACTTCCTCCTAGTACCGTGACGAATCCTATTCCTGTTCCACCTACAGAACCAGTCAAGACAAAACCTCCAGTGATAAAATCTCTTCCAACAGATCAGAGCATCATGAATCTCTATCGAGACTATCTCGCGAAACTCGCCCGACTCGGTACTCTCAATACTGAGGAGAATACCGCATGAGTTCTCGGTATCACTCGTCCAAAAGTGCTTCCTCAGACAGGAAAATCGATTCTCGAACGAGTCAAGATGCTCGTAAATGCGAAGCTCAACCTTGAAGCACCGATCTTCTCCCATGGTGGCAAGGATGTTCGTGAAGATCTCTCCTTCTGGCTCACCGATGTACCAGAGATAGATCGTGATCGAGATGAGTATATCGTCCTCCCATCCAATGGTATGATCACACCGATTAATGCTGTTCCAGATGCAACGACGGATTATTCTCGACTGGTCAGTGGTCGTGAGATTGAGATTAATAAGTATCTCAAATCATGAGTCATGCTCTACCCAGGAACTCACAATTCTGGATATGGATCGATAGGGAATACAGTTATCTTCGGACACTCTTCCTACTTCAAGTCTGATTCAGGTCGATACAAGACACACTTCCAGAAGATTATCGAACTCGAAGCAGGGGAAGAGATATGGATCTACCAGCGGCAAGATGATGGTACCTATCGCAGGTATCGATATGTGACAACCGCTTCTTATGATACCAAGCCGACAGATGTCTCGGTCCTCGACCCAGGAATCGGAAAGAATCTTACTCTCTTCACCTGTACTCCTATCGGGAATATCACAGGTCGATGGATCGTGAAGGCAAAGTATATCGATGAAGAAAAGATCACTCTCGAAACGACGTTCTACGGAACGTCACTCTCGAGTACAGAGAAATCATCAGCGAAGGAATTTATCATCTCGCTCAAGTGACTCTCAGCTTCTGAGAAGAAGGAGAAAATCCTCCAGAAATTCGAAGCCCTTTCGAAAGAAAAGAAAACTCCATACACTCGATACTTTCTCATTCAGCTCGCGAAGAACTATGGTGAGATGAAGTAAAAAAGACCTCCTTAAATGGAGGTTTTTAGTATTAGTATTTCTTTTTGTGCTCGCGACAGTTTCTTGATCGCATACTCTCGTTTTTTTGCTTCACTTTCTGTAGCGTATTCTTCTTTATAAATAAGAACAACAGGTATCCTCCCACGAGTATACTTCGCTCACTTTCCACTATTGTGTACTTTGATACGATTCTCGAGACTATTGGTATACCCTGTATAGTATGTATTATCAGAACATCGAAGGATGTAGGTAAAGTGGGACATTTAGTAGGAAGTAGGAGAAAGGAAGTAGGAGAAAGATGGAAAAATTGGGAAAGATTAGATTTAGATTTTCTGTATTTTTGAATGATCAGTATATTTCCTCGGAGGATGAATCAGTGAGACGAGCACGAAGCTAATAATCATAAGGAGAAACCATGCACCAATTTTCTGAGGATTGACCATGAATCCACCGTAAACATTGGATGGATAAATCCATGTTCGTGTGAATGTTCCGATATTTTCAGTGATCCAGATAACGAAAGCAACAAGAGAAAAGCCAAGAATGAGATTCATCGAGTAGTACACTTTTCCAGGTTTAAAATATACTCGTGTCCGACCATAAATAAAGAGAATGCAGCAGAATATGATGTACCGCATATCCCAGATAAAATGATGGGTGAAGAAGTTGATATAGATAGCGAGAGCAATGAGGACTGTAGAGAGTCTCTTCGGATAGTTCTCGAACCGGAACTCGAATATCCGCCACACACGGGCGATATAGCTCCCGACAGCAGAATACATGAATCCTGCAAAGAACGGAACATGCATGATCCCGAGAGTGAAAACTCATGGATATGACCATGATCCGATCGATGGATGTGTCTTGAAAATCTCCATCACCATAGCGACGATATGGAATATCGCGATCACACCGACTTCTCTCCAGGACTCGAGCCGAGTCACTATCAGAAATATCTGGAAAGTGATAGCTGCGAGAAAGAGAAAATCATATCGATATATAATCCCCTCGAGTGGATAGGAGTATTTCGTGAGAACGATCATGAAGACAAGAAAGAATCCAAAAATACAGGCATATGCCTGTCGGTAGATGAAGATGAGAAAGTCATGAAAGTATAATCTCATACTATTTCCTGAGGATTTCTATATCAGTGATATATCTTATCAGAGCTTCTTTATCTTCTTTATAGGTGAGAAATAGAGAAATCCCACTCGATGGGATAAGAGCTTGTTTATTATTACGATTGGGATGAGAGTATGTTTTAATTGTTTTAGAATTACCGGAGAGGCTAGACAATTTTATCTCGAAATTATTTCTCATGAGATTTCCTATTTCTTGTATCAAGTTGCGTCTTTTTTGATTAATAATACCAAATTCTTCCTCTATATAGAAAGACTGAGCTTGCCATCTCTCTATATATGCGTTTATCTTTTCTTTTACAGTTGTGGTTATTCTTACTATAAACATGAGGTCAGTATAAAAAAATCAAAGCGAAATGCAAAAAAGTATTAAAATATAAATAATTTAATTGACAATCAATGAGAAAGTAATATGTTACTATTATTTTATAGTCTATCGATTATCATTTTATGTCATGAATTGGTACTTAGTGAAGTGCTGAAGATATGGAGAAGTGGGCTAAATTTTCTGCAGAAGGTAAATGACTCTTTAAAGACCAGAATCCTCATTTATGTAAGCTATTAGCTCCAGTAATTGAGAGGTTACGAATGGAAGTAGGAAGTAGGGCAATTAGAATTTTGGATTTATGATGTTGAGATGGGAGAATTCTCAAATTACTTCCAGAATCATGATGACCCTATGAATATACTTGAGTTGATACGAGTGATTTATTGCAACTCGCAAGACAAAATTCAAATACATTAGATTGATCGAGGTATACATTCCATGATGGTAATGCTGTAGACTATGTATCCTCTCAATGAGGATCTGAATCTTTCGATCTTATACTTCTCATTCAATTTTTACATTACACAAATGAGTGAAAGGTACCCGAATTTGTACGATCACTTTATTCTATTCTTTCAAAAAATGGCTTCTTATTTTATTATATGAATGATAGGTATTATCATGAAACACCATTAGTAGAAACAATAAAAAAGTTACCATTTATATATTCTAAAGCATATTTGCAATGGGTTATTGCTAAGAAAATGAGTTAATAGATTCACTAGAATCAGATTGTTTACATGATTTTTTTTTGAATACTCTTTCGTTTTTTTAAGAGTTATTATTCTAACTCCAAATACTCATCGATCCTCACCTGCCACACGAACTCATCGATATGGGAGACGAGGATCATAGTTCCCTCATATTCATCGAGGGCTTTTGCTATTACTGGTAAGTGACGGAAGTTGATATGATTGGTTGGCTCGTCGAGGATGAGGAGTCCTGGCTTCTCGAGGGCGAGCTTCGCGAACATGACGAGACCTTTTTGTCCCTCAGAGAGTGCTCCGATCGGAGTTGCCATGAGTTCTCCCGTGATGAGGAATCCACTCGCAAATGATCGGAGATCTTTATCGAGTGCCTTCCGATCCGATGCTTCGAAGAGACAATCATAGACCTTCTGAGAGAAGTCCAGATTCGAGAAGTCCTGTCGGTAGTAGCCAATCTTCACATTATCGCCGATTTTGACACCTTTCGCTGTACGATTCACGATCGACTCGAGGAGAGTCGATTTCCCGATCCCGTTCGGTCCTGAGAGGAGGAGGTGACGATTCTTCCCGAGAGAGACATCGACCTGCATCTCTTCTGGATGATGGTGACGGATGACCTGGAGGCTCGAGATCTGGACGATCTGTCCACCGATTCCTTCCTGATTCGATATTTTGAAGTCGCGTATCGTCTTATCTTCACGTCGAACATCTCCTTTATTGGCTTCCATTTCTTCGGCTTTTTCGACCATTTTCTTTGCAACAGCTCGGAGTTTGCCTCACTTGTGGGCGAAGACGTTGGCCTGATCCTTATTGGCTTGGATTTCTTTCTCGAGACGAGTATTTTCCCGATTCTGAGATTCGATACTTCGCTCGACCTGTTCGACGGCATCATGATAGTTTCCCACGAATTGTTCTACCTTTCTCGTCCAGATATCGAGGTAGAGGATACCATCCGTGAAGCTATTCAGGAACTCAGCGTCATGGGAGATCACGAGAACCGTCTTGGTATAGTTCTGGAGGAATGATGTCATATGCCAGATCCCTCATGCATCGAGATTGTTCGTCGGCTCATCGAGGAGGAGAATATCTGGATCCTGGATGAGGGCACCTGCGAGGAGGAGGCGAGCCTGCTGCCCACCAGAGAAGCTCTTGATCGTGCGCTCGAGGAACTTCGAGAAGACTTGCTCCTTCGTCATAGCAGAACCAGCAGGAACGGCAGGAACGAAATCGACTGCATCGAGGACTTCACGGATGTCTCGGTCGATATTGTGGGCATCAGAGCGAGAATACTTGCGGAAGTAGTCTGCAACGGTGAGTTCCTTGTCTTCTGGATGCATGACCTGACGTGCAATCGCGATATGCTTACCATTCGTCACGAGGATACGTCCTTCCTGAGGCTTGAGTTCTCCGGTGATCATCTTGAAGATCATGGATTTCCCTGCGCCATTCTGCCCCATGAGGGTGATCTTGGAGCCTTCACGGACAGAGAATGATGACTCTTCGAGGAGCCACTTCGGAGCCATATGGCCGAAGGTTACTTCGTCGAAACGGATAATGACGTCTCAGGTAGCCATAGAAAATAATTAATAATTATGAATGAATAATGAAAAATGAATGTAACGAGGAAACATTTCTACATTTTTCTGCGTACTTTTTCGGGCGAATTGTATAGAAAAATACAGAAAAACCAAATGGAAAGAACATTTTTTTGACCAGAGAAAAAAAGAAGAGTAGAGTGGATGAATAATAAATACAGAATATTGATAGACATTGAGTTTCATTAAATTCATCACATCTTGATAGATCATTGCGTTGAATAATGACTCATTCAAGAATTGAAGATCTTGTTGATGCATATATTGTATCTAAACAGGAATATATTATTGTTGATGTGGCGCCGAATGGTACAACAAATAGAAAACTGTGACTCTGAGAGTATATTCGAGGGAATTGTGAGGTCATCTTTTGAAAGATAACGCATGGATATAAAGTATATAATCCCCAGTGAATACTTATTTTTGAATATCAGTGATGAATCTCTCAAGAGAATTTTGCTATACTAGGTATTTGCCCAGCTAAGGTAGATTCTCTTCTTTCATGAAAAGGATTGATTCACTAGGTATAATAAACTAAAAATTATATTTGACAATAACGAGAGAGAGAGTTATACTGAGAAGGTATTATTTCTCTAAAGTTATAAAATATGAATCCTAATTTAGGGAAACACCGAAAAATATACTGTAAGAGAGAGATTCACACGAATCTCTCTCTTACAGTATATTTACTGACCCAAGAGTATTAATAAATGGAGAATACGAGGGGATATTCGTATCTCATTTCTCTATTTTTATGCC
>JANPGO010000063.1:0-39609 GCA_031423995.1 Candidatus Altimarinota bacterium
TTCATGGAAAAGATTTGATTTTTCGTGAGAATTCGCTATATTTCACCCACATATTTTTTGGATCGATAGCTCAGTTGGTAGAGCAACGCCCTCTTAAGGCGATGGTCGGCGGTTCGAGCCCGCCTCGGTCCACCATATGAACTTCAGAAAAATCCTCCTTTCATCACTGAGAGGAGGATTTTTCGTTTAGCGTTTGATAGCTATCTGTATGACATTGTCCTCATCGATGGATTCTTCTCGGATGGTATCAGGAGTATCAATCTGATCGACGAGTGTCGAGAGGGTTTCTGCAGCGATCATCTCACCGAACTTCTTCTTGATCACATCACTCATCTCTCCGATGATCGAGAGGGTGATGCGGTCGGTGACATTGTAGTTCGCATCCTTGCGCATGTCCTGTATGAGGCGGATGATATCACGAGCATATCCTTCGAGCTTGAGTGCTTCGGTGATCGTCGTATCGAGCGAGATTACCATACCATACCCTCATTCGACATCCCCGACGCCTTCGAGTGGGAGGTATTCGAGCGTGTATTCTCCAGACTCCAAGACAAATTGGCTGTCGTCATCGCGAGCGGAGCGCGGCGATCCAGTAGGTTCAGAGATCTGGATTGCTTCGCCCTCCAGAGGGACTTCTCTCCTCATTTCATTCGGATTCACCTTTTCCCTCGCAATGACAATCTGTCCATTTTCTTTCTCTACAAAGTTCCCAGTTTTTGCTTGCCCAATAATATACTGGACATCTTTTCCATACTTTGGTCAGATTTTTCGGGCATCAGGTTTGCAGATTTTTTTCGCGAGGCGTTCTGGATTCTCGAAATTCACTTCCTTCACATTCAGCTCATCACGGATGATTGACTGGTAGTATTCAGAGAGTTCCTTCGTGATCGTGATCGACTGGAGTGGCTGGCGGACGCGGATATTTTTGCGACTACGGAGCGCGAGTCCGAGCGAGACAATATGTTCGCAGATCTCCATATCACGATTGAGCTCATTGTCGATGAGGTGACGTGATGGACGAGTGATATACTGAAGGTGGACAGAGTTATCTCAGGGCTCCTTTACAAAGGAGCTGTCACGAAGTGACTGAGGATTTTTTCCTGTTGTTCCAGGAGCAAAATCTCCCGCCTCGTTTCACTCGGCACCCTCTTTAGAAAGAGGGCTTCGATCTGTCAATCCCTTGTAGATCGCTTCACTGAGAAATGGCATATATGGGGCGAGGAGCTTCGAGAGCTCGATGAGAACAGTATAGAGCGTCTCGTAGGCTGATGTCTTGTCTGAAGTCATCTCTGATCCCCAGAATCGACGACGAGAGAGCCGGACATACCAGTTCGTCATCTCATCCATATAGTCCACGATTGCACGACAGGCACGCGAGATATCATACGAGTCCATCGCATCATGGACTTGACCCATGAGCACCTGGAGGCGAGAGAGGATCCATCGGTCGAGAGGGTTCACGATCGGAGTGGTCATGAGTCGAACAGGCTCAGCATTATTTACAGTAGCATGAAAGTGAGAAAAATCTCTTCATTTACCAAAATATAAATCAAGAAGTGGTCTTAATGTTCCAGCATGTCCAACGATGAGCACCTTTTTTCATTGAAACTTATTTAATATACAATCAGGATCATTTGCTGGAGTATGTCACTTTCAGGCATATGCAAAGAGAATCCTTTTTGTGAAAGTCTCTATATTTTCACCACCGTGCTCTTTATAGATTCGGCGGATATTTTCAGTAGAAAATGGTATGTTTTGTTGTGTTTTTTTATTGAAGTGTGCGAGCATTTCTTCATGGGTCATCCCAGAAAATTCACCTGCATCTTGTTCTCTCCATTGATGATCATAGATGAATTCTCCAGTAAATCCAAGCTCATTTGCTATGATTTCTGATGTTTCAATAGTACGTTTTTTTCCTGTGTGGATAATAACATCAAAATTCTTTCCTTGTTCCTTGAGAGTTTTTCCTGCATTTCTTGCTTGTTCTCGACCTTTTTCTGTCAATTCTGGATCGTCACGATCATCACTCATACGATTCGCGACATTTGATGTACTTTCTGCATGACGTGTGAACCATACTTCCATCTCATCATGCTTCCATCCATCGATATTCGCATATGTGGTGAAGAAGCTATAGGTATTCCAGATCGGGAGCATCACTCCCTTCACCGTCTCGATGATCTGTTCCTCTTTGAAGTCCATATCCCCTCCTGAAAGGAGTGGAGAATTCAGCATATAGAATCGAATCGGATCAGCACCATATTTCTCGATCGTGACGCGTGGATCAGGGTAGTTTCCGAATGATTTCGACATCTTACGTCCATCATTTCCATTGATGACACCAGTCGTGATGACATTGGTGAAGCTCGGAGTAATTTTATCCTCTTTTAATCTATAATCTTTGCATGATACTATAACTGATTGGACTCAGGTAAAGCTTGAGTTATTTTGAGAATATTTGTTTCTCTCAGTATCCCAGTCGAAATTATAGAGAAATTTTTGCATTGCAAGTATTACAAAATGATGTGCTGAAATCACTACAGTTTTTCCGGTATTTTGATCTATAATATTTTTCAATAATACACTTGCTCGTTCATAGAGTAATGGAATAGTTTCATCTCAGTCTGCTCCCGGGTTATTCCATTGAGAATATATATCTCTTCCTCATGTATCGCCCCAATTTTTATCTTGGAGAGATATTACTTGCCATTCTTTTAAGTCCTCGAGAGTCACATAATCCACTCAGATTTTTTCAGAAATTATCTGACTTGTCTCCTGTGATCTAAGAAGAGGAGAAGAATATATCATGTCTATTTTTTCTCACGTAAGCTCATCGGATAGCCCCTGAGCATATTTTTTACCACTTTCAGTCAGTTTTCATTTTCATAGAGGATCGATTTTTCATGATGCATTATAATCTGTCTCACCATGTCGTGCAAAGATTATTTTTGTACTTTGTGTATCAAGTTTTGATTTTTCGCTCATAAGCAATACTCCGAGTACATGCATCACATAAAACCATGCCCGAACCTGTCCGACATATTCCGCAATGAAGTCTGCCGGAAAACTGGCTTGCATAGCATCTTTATTCTCGAATGGATAATGCATCTGAGCATATGGCATAGATCCTGAATCCATCCAGACGTCGAGGACTTCGGGAATACGAATAAGAGGGGCTCAAAATTGGATAAGACCAGCAATAATTTGATATTGTCACCTAAACTCATGATTTCCTGTTTCCATACCGACGAATGTTGCACCAATCTTTTCTGCAAATGCCTTTCCATGAGAGAATGGTACCGTCTCATCATTTTTGGCATGGAGGACAATGATTTCATCGGCGATATTTCAGACATAGAGTGATTCTAGACTTTTATAGATAGACTCAATATTTGGTTTCTTCCCTTCTGCTACATTATTCGATATTCAAGGAGCTCGCATAACAATTCTCGGGACTTTGATTCCTGTCTCAGTAAGATATCGGGCGGTCATTACTCAGCCGAGTGATCCCGTGTAAACTACATCGTATTGAGAAAAATCTATTGTATCAAAAGTCTGCTTCCAGGATTCATAGGTTGGATCCTCAGAACGATCAAACTGGATTGAGTCAAAATTTATAATATTCTGAATAAATACTTCTGTCATTTCTTTCCAGCTTCCATTCACTTTCGAAATATCTGTTCATTTCCCATGAATTCAGAGGACTTTTTTTGGTGATTGTTTATTTTCAGGCGCGAGGATGTTCGAGTCGATATAGGGTTTATGGAGATTGAAATCATGATTTGTTTCCGTGGAGACATGGTGCATTTTTGGGATACCATTTTTTGCGAACTTATCTACATGTCATGTTGGCAGAGTGGCAATACTTCATTGGAGATAACATTCTGCCTCAAAAAGTGGATCGCCATGAGTACATACGACGATCGTCTTGCCATCGAACTCACTTGTTTTCTCTTTGAGGAAATCCTTCATCCGGTTATAGAGTTCTTGTATAGACTCACTTCCTTCTCCATTCACTTTCTCATCGATTGATGTCGGGAATGGAAGAAATGGTTTACCCTGATTCTTCCACTTCAGTTCAGTGATACGATTATCTTTTTGGATTTGGATATTTTTCTCCTTCGCGAGATGCTCTACAGTGGACATGCATCGATCAAATGGAGAAGAGAAAATCGCATCAATATGAGTATTTTTGAGGATATTCGTCAGTTCTTTCGCTTGTTCTATTCCGACTTCATTGAGACGAGATGTATCGAGTTCTGAGTCAGAAATATTGAGTTCATTGTAGTCAGTTCTTCCATGTCGTACAAAAATCACTTTTGTCACTGCTTCTTTTTTACTTTTTTTCGGTGCAAGAAGAATGTTATCGATATAGGGCTTATGGAGACTGAGTTGTTTCTGGGAAGACCGATCGTAATAAATACTTATTGGCTCTCCTACTTTTGGTAAGTCAATATTATTTGCAAATGCTTTCTTGTCGGTAAGGTATTCTTTTATGAGAGCTATTTGGTCAGCATGACTCACTATTAATACTGTTTCTCACGGATGCTTCTCTCAGATTTCTTGGACAAAAGATTTCATCCTTTCAAGGATATCATTAGCTGACTCTCATCATCAGATTTTATGATTCCAGTCACTTACATACTGGTCATGTTCTTTCCAATAATGTTCTTTGATATCTTCGACTTTTTTTCCATCCATATCTCCTAAAAATACCTCTCTGAGTCTATCATCAAATTTAATATTGAGGTTATACTTTTTATTGATGATCTCTGCTGTTTCTTGAGCTCTCGCAAAAGAAGAAGAGTATATTGCACTAATTTTTTCTGAAGCTAATTTTTCAGAAGTTTCTAGTGCTTTTTTTCTTCCATTTTCTGTAAGTGGAAATCTTGGCTTATCCGTCCCGTCAATGATACCTTCGATATTTTTTACACTCTCACCATGTCTTACGAAAATGAGCTTCGTCATTTGCCCATATGGTTTATTGCGTTCGAAAATCTCCTCTCGTGATGAGACGACAAATCGCTCTGAACCATCCCGATTCTGCCAGACAGGCATCGGTGCTCCCCAGTAGCGAGTACGAGAGATACACCAGTCTGGTGCGGATTCAATCCCCTTCGCGAATCGTCCATGTTTGAGATGCTCTGGGAACCAGTTGATCTGCTCATTGGCTTTCAATAGTTTCTCCTTCTGAGACTGGATATCGATGAACCAGGAAGCCTGTGCCTTCTGAACGAGTGGCGTTCCCGATCGTGGACAAAATGGAACTCGGTGCGTAATCCCCTCGAGCTTAAAGAGCGTATTATTGGCTTTCATCCGTTCGATATTGATACGATTGGCTCACTTCTCAGGATTCTCGAGATCGAGGTAATGTGTCCCCTCATAGTCGAATATCTGAGACGTATACTTCCCTGCCTCATCCATCGCTTCAGAGATAAAAATTCACTCCTTCTTCGCGAGCTGGAAGTCGACATCACCGAACTCTGGAGCCTCATGTCCGATCCCGGTACCGTCGGTATCGGTGATGAAGTCAGCATGATAGATCTTATGATTCTTGCTATTGGCTCCTTTTTGAAAGGAGCTGTCGCCTAGCGACTGAGGATTTTCTGAATCCTGGAAATCTCCCGCCTTCTTTCAGTCGGCACCCTCTTTCAAAAGAGGGCTTGTATAATAATACTCTGGAAATGGCGGAACATATCCGAGTCCGACGAGTTCAGAACCCTTGAATTCTCGGATAATGGTATATTCTCATTTTCCTTTGAAGACTGATTCTGCTCGGTTTTTTGCGACGATATATTGTTCCTGTCATTCCGTACTTGTTACGGAATCTAGATTCCCGCCTTCGCGGGAATGACGAAGCGAAACGAGCACATAATCAATATCATTTCTCACCGCGAGTGCCATATTCGCAGGGATGGTCCATGGAGTCGTCGTCCAAGCGAGGACTTTCGTTCCTTCGGGAAACTTGTTATTTGGCTCAAGTTCGAACTTCACTGTAATCGCTGGATCATTCACTTCCTGATACGTATCATCCATCGCGACTTCGAAATTCGAAATCGGTGTTCCGAGCTTCCATGAGTAGAGTGATACGCGCTTGCCTTCATAGATCAGTCCCTTGTTCCAGAGCTGGGAAAATACCCACATGACCGACTCCATGTAGTCCTGATCCATTGTGCGATACGCATTATCCATATCGACCCAGCGTCCGATCTTATCGATATACCAGTCCCATTCAGCAGAGGTTGCAGCTGTATATTCATAACATCCATCGATGAATTCCTTCACTCCACGTTCTTCGATTTCTTTGTTTGATTTGAGTCCGAGTTTTTTCTGGACTTTTTCTTCGATCGGGAGACCATGACAGTCCCATCCCCAGATACGATCGACACGCTTCCCACGCATCGTCCAGTATCGCCCGACGACGTCTTTCACGACTGATGAGAGGAGTGATCCATAGTGTGGAGTTCCTGTGATGAATGGAGGTCCATCATAGAATCGGTATGGATTATCCACTGGGCGAGAGTCTATCGACTTCTGAAATGTGTTATTTGCTTTCCAGTAGGCGAGTACTTCGGATTCGAGTGCGGGGAATGATTGTTTTGGGGAGATGGATGGGAACATATGGAGATAGTTAATAGGGATAGTTAATAGAGAACGCTGTAAGAAAGTTTTGATTTTCGGAATTTATGAGATATACTGAGCTTACAAAATTCCTTCGGGATCGTTCTCGCTTCGGCGAGACATACAACTTCAAGAACTATAAAAGGTTCTTGATTTTTTGTTTTATGAAATAAAAATCATCTTCATTAATCATGCCTATTTTATCGAGCATCCTCTTGGAGTCTACGAGTCTCAATTGTGATAAGATTTCTGTTTGTTCTTGGTTATTGAAGAAGAAGGAATGGTAGTAGACTCATATTTTTTTCTTTGTCGTGAGAGGAATTCATCAAAATACTTCATTATTGAATTTTCTGAGAACATTAAATGGTCGAGCAAACTTTGGTCATTTTCCATTTTGTTCGAATCCGATATTTTTCCCTGCTTTTAGAAAAAATATGTCTCTTTCTTTGAACAAAGCTCTTTTTCATTGTCCTTCGAGATATTTCTTTTCCTCATTCCATTCATCGAATTTCTCGAGATGTTGATTGTGTGGAATTACTACTGTCATAGAAATAGGGATTTAAGAAGTATATTTAGATAGAAGCTTGTGTATAATTGGAGTGATATCGAGTGAATTTGCCCACTTGATGGTATCGATTTTTGAGAGAGGAATCCATTCGGCGAGGCGAGCGTATTCTCGTTCATGTGCATCAAATCCATCAGTACTGAGTGTTCATCCGATCACTTCTGCTGTGTAATACATGAGAACTGATTGTATGAAGTCATCGGGATGGTTCGGGTGCTTGAAGAAGTTCGTATCTACATGGACGATCTCGAGTGGTCGGACGATGAGTCCTGTCTCTTCCTGTACTTCTCGCACAAGTGCGGATTCGATACTCTCACCCAGATCGAGTCCACCACCAGGGAGATCATATCCATCGAACTGTGGAGAGAGGAGTATCCTCTCATCCTGGATGATAATCCCGTAGACAGATGGTCTCCACCGGAGCATCTCTATCGGGACTTCGTAGGTGTTTTTCTCGAGGTCGATGCAGGTGATGGTGTGCATAGTTAGGGAAGAAATGATTGTTTCGGGGAGTTTGAGGAGAAAGACATAAGATAACTAATTATATAATTTGTAAGCCTGTTGAATGAGTTCGGTTATTTGAATTAAATTTGTATCAAAATGAATTTTAATTTCGTAATCACCATTTCACCAATGTCATGTATCTGAAACATCTTTTGAAATTCAGAATGGGTCAATAATTTCTCATTTTTTAGCATTTATCCAAAGCTTGATATCGTACTTTCGTATTTCAATGTCTATAAGGTTCCTTTTCCTCATCTTATAAGCAATATATATTTTTTTTGGAAGAATAACTATATTTGAATCTATAGAAAATATCGACTCCTTTAATTTTCCATAAAGCTCTATCATTTCATCAGATTTTCATTCAAGATGATACTCTTCATTGTATGTTTTAATATCTCTCGTTACTTCTAAGAATTTTCATTCATTTTTTGTAATAGTCTTTATACTTTCTGTTTTATTTCTTGCCCTAATTTCATTAAAAAATATCTCTCAATTATTGAGCTGCTTCATTTCATATAGTGAGATTGGTAAATCTTTAAAATTAATAGATTCTTTTTGATGTTCGGTAAAATTTTCTGAAATAAAAATTACTCTACTCTGAGTCCAATCTATTTCATCATTTTTAATAACCTTATTGTGTAATACAGATAATTTTTGAACAAATTCAGCTTTATTATTCAGCAATAATGATAGGTAGGCTAATCATTGGGCAACATCTAAATTTTGTCATTTAATTTTAAACTCTATTAAAACAAAAGCATTTGTTTCACTGTCAAAAGCGAGTGTATCGATCCTAAGATTATTCAACTGAAACTCCGATTGAATAAATTCTAGTCAGAAGATTTCAAAAAGATTTTTCTCGACTAAAGCCTGCATATCTTTCTCTAATTTAAATCAGATTTCTTTAACATATTCTAATTTTCAATTTCTATTAGTATAAATTTGCATAAATTGAATATTAAAAAAACACACAATAAAATAAACTTGTGTGCTTTTGGTCCACCGAAGCTCATAAGTCCTTCGTAGCTCGCTAGAGCGAAGAAGGAAAGAGCGAAGGCAGAAGGTACCACCGAAAGCAATTGTCTCGTCATCCTGAACGAAGCGTGGCGATCCAGCTTATTATAAGTATTCCTTATTTTTTCCTGGATTGCTTCGTAACTCGCAATGACAGGGCATGGATGCTTCCTTCGTCAGAATGACGGGAACATACTTGATTGTATTTTGGTGACGGAGATTGGACTCCGAAGGATTCTACTTTGTCTCGTCATTCCGTACTTGATACGGAATCTAGATTTACCCACAAGGGGTATACTCACTACCTGCCTGTGCAGGAATGACGGAAACAGTTCTTTCCCCAGCTCGCGGGTGATAGCCGCTCAGGTGCTTTTAACTGTCCTTGATTATACAGAATATGGTGAAATTGCAAGGAACAATTTCGGTATTTTAGAGGACCTTCCTCACACCCAAGAGATAGACTCCACTGAGGATGATGAAGAGGGCGATCCCGAGTGTCTGGTATCACATCTGGTACGATATTCCCATGATGCCCGCGACCGAGAACGAGACGACGACTTGGATGATATTTTCGAATTGTGACTTGATCGAGAGGGCGGTGGCGCGGTATTTCGGATCGGGGATATTGTTCAGGAGGACATCGGTATAGACCTCATTTCTCCCCCAGAACCATCCAATCATGAGTGAGAAAAATATCCCGAGTATCCAAGGATTCGTGATATATCCTACTGTCGCATAGTAGAGGGGGAATATGAAGATCTCAGTGAGGACGAACATGCGAAATGGGAGGTATTTCTCGATCGTCTGGATCGAGCGACCGACGATCCACCAGACGAGTCGTGATCCGCCCATCACGAAGCCGATGAATACGAGTGGATAGCCGAGTTCGACGAGGTAAGGGGACCGGTAGACACTGTCTGTGAAGAGAAATCCTGCAATGACTGATGAAAATATCGCATACGGGAAAAATCCTGTCTTATGGAGTTCTCGGATGATCGGAAGGAGGGATTTCTTCTCGGATGGTTCGATCCGCACATGTATGGGAATGAGCGTCGTTGCGACGATAAGCCCGAGGATATCGAATCCGAGACAGAAGATCAGCGGTGCCTGGATACTGAACTTTGTCAGGAATGGGAGTCCGATAAGAAAGAGTACGGAGAGGAGAGATACATTGCCGGAGATTTTCGAAGCAACAACACGGTACTCCTTTCCACGACCGAGCTTCTCGAGGGTTCACTTCAGAAATGAACTCGTCGTTCCCGAAGAAAATGCTCAAGATCCGACAGACATACAGATGGCACCAAAGGTAAATACCCAGAAATTATCCGCCACAAGGTAGAGGAGAGATGATGTAAGGAGGAGGAGTTTCGCGACGATGAGCGTATTTTTCTGTCACCAGAGATCGGCGATGAATCCTGATGGTATCTGGAAGAGCATCGCCCCGATATAGCCAATCCCAGTATAGAGTCCGATCTCATTCGCGTGCGCATCAGGAAGGGTCAGATAGTAGACAGAGAGTATCGTGATAAAATGCCGACGATTCGTCAGAATGATGAGGAAGTACTTCCAGAGATTGGATGCTATTCAGGTGGGGAACATTATTTCAGAAGTGGTTTGATGTCCTCGAGCGCGACCGCCGAGATCGAGTTCTTCGGTGATCCATCGATGAGTCTATCTGAGTAGACGAGGTAGATGAGACTATTGGATGTCACGTCATAGAAGCGGACGATACGGAGCTTCTTGAAGAAGATACTCGATCGCTCGTTCCAGATCTCCTCTGACTTTCCTATCGCTTTCACGAAGCTGATCTTTCCTGTCTGTCGACAAGCAACCGATGCGTCACTTGTATTCTCGGCGAATCCGAGACCTCAGGCAATCCCGCCCGTCTTGGCTCGGCTATAGAAGCAAGTGATTCCTGCCACTTTCGGATCGGGGACTCATCCGACTTCGATCTTGTGATCTGGACCGATGAGCTGGAAAGCAGTATCGACCGATCCGATTGTATACGGATCGCCGATGGACTGTTGTTCTCATGAAACTGGAGTGCTTTCAGAGACTGAGCTGCATCCCGCGAGTCAGAGACTGAGCGCGAGTAGGATGATAAATGTACGAAACATAGGTAAAAAATGAATAAATTGAGGAGGTTCCCTATAAGGATATCCTATTCTACGCAAATGCAAAAGAAATAAGGGCAATGAACATACAGAGAAAGACAAATGCCTTCTTTCTCGTGATCTTCTCTTTTAGTATGAAGACGCCATAGAGTGCAGTGATAATGGCATGGGTATTGACTAAGGCAACGACATATCATGGATTCGGAGAAAGGGAAATAGCTACCATCCCTCAGAGATACCCTATACCTTGGGTAATACCAATGAAGGTGAGTATTTTGAAATTTTTCTTATAAAAGTGAATATGTGGTCATCGAAAGTAAAGGAAGCTGAAAAAGAAGAGTGATATGAGCGCCGTCATTTGATTCAGAAGAGTATAGAGTGATGATGATATCTGTCCTATCGCTATCTTATCTAGGACGCTCCCGAATCACATGATCGTATACGAAAATACCGCAAAAATGAGAGACAGTATGGAAATTTCTTTATTCTCATGTCTCCAGAAAAGCGCGATTATACCTATGCTGATGGCTCAGAGTCAGATGAATCCTCCCATCGATGGAATGGTATCATATATCACCCAGGTCCCGAGAAGGGATGCCACAGGAACTATCGGAGCCAGCATACCAAAAAGTGAAAGTGGCAGATGTTCCATAGCCTTATAATAGAAAACTATAAGCAATGGATATGCGAAAAAACAATAGAGAAGTATCCACCAAAGGTTTGGTGTCAATATACCATCAATACTTCTCGAAAAAATTCACCAGATCAAAAACGCTGTCACTACTGATCCCACGCGGATCATCCATCACATGACTCATCAAATACTTGAAACAAGTTTCTTTTCTTGGATCTTTCGGCTCGCGAGTATCGTCGCAGATGTGAGGGCAAAGAGGATCCACATGGGAAGATATTTGGATGAATAGTATGATTAATAGGGGCTCTCAGAGAGAGTTTCTTCTGTAAATGGTCATTTTCCGAAAGCTGGGTTCACGAAGAGGACGATCGATCCTCTTTCTCGATTTCCAGACTCTTTGATCACATCATGCGTCATCGGGATGAGAGGATATGATATATAGGTATTCCAGTAGTCAGTCGGAAACATCTTGAGTGTGAATTCTTCATACTGTATCGGGAGGATAGAAGTATCTGGTAGGTAGAATCGTAGTCATGGATCTGTTTCGAACAGTGTCAGTGTAAATATACCCCTATCAGTATGTGGTTTTGCGAGATATTCACAGGATTCCTTTGGACGATATTGGAGGATGCGAGCATTGCTATTCGTTTCTCATGATTCATTGTAGAGGGATTCACTCTCCGCATATCCGAGTGCTATCAGTCCATCGAATATCTCATGGACAAGTATGTCGAGTTCTCTGTATATAGAATCCATGGCACTGATAAACTCCTGATAGGATCTATTTTCACTGAGAAAGTCATGATCCTGGATATGATGATTGTAGTGGAAATAGCATTTCTCATCGAAACCCTCACTCGTCGACTTGTCACGGAAGCCGAGACTAAATCTCTGTGCTGGATCATGGCGGACATCGACTGACTCGCGTACTGAGAGAGGAGTTTCTCTGATAAATGCTCGAAATGTATTGATACATTTCTGAAATTGATCCCTTGAAATCGTATAAGGTATCGTTGCATATCACTGGTCTGTCAATTCCTTTAGAAAAATATTGATATCCATAGAGAGGAGATTAAGAAATGGGGGTCTTGATATGGGAATAAATCTTCCTGAAAAGCCCTTCCCGTGTTCCATTATTTTCGATGATGATATCTGCTATCTCACGAATGGAATCGAGTTCTTTCTCAGTATTCAGATCTTCATGTTCGAGGAATTGCTCGAATGTGAGCAATGACTCATCATGTTTTGCTGAACGTCAGACGATTCGATCATACCGTATCTGAACGGGTGCATCGATATAGATGAGCTTCGATTCTGTGAGTTCTTGTATTTTTTCGATCACACTGACTCTCCTCGGTCAGTCGAAAATGACGATAGTATCAGGAGAGTTCTCTATAAAAAGTTCTACCGCCCGACTGAATATATCTCCTCAAAACGTGGATCTGAGGAGTCAGCTCATTTTGGCATAGTTCTCCCGAGTTTCTCGTATATCGAATTCCTTCAGAAACCTTCCAGGAATACTCGAAAGGGTGAATATATTCCCCCCTGTTTGTTCAGATATATATCGTGAGGCGGTTCACTTTCCACTCCCGATGGCTCCACAGATGATATAGGATTGTATCATTATTTCGCGTAATACTTGCTAAAATGCGGTACTATCGCACACTTCGTTGCGATGATGAATTGTTCTTGACGAGTGAGAAATCCATCACTCCATATTGCCCCACTCCCCTCTTTATCTCAGACATGTTCTTCTCAGGAAAGTTCGGTCATGACTTGTTCGAGATCGAGATCCCTCCCATCAAAAAGGAGACCTACTACTTGCTCTGGTACTCGCAGGTGTGCAGAATATCCCCAGTATCACTTTCACGGTATATCTTCGATGTAGACGACTCCGAGATACCAGTACTCTTCCCCTTCATAGTCCCTATAGACACCCCCTTCCATCCCGACGAAGTAGTCGGCATCGGGCATTTCTCTACGAGTGAAGGTAGCTCGGTTGCGAGCTCCAGTCCTGAGCTCCTCAAGGGTTGTAGGCATATCTGGAACTCATGATGGTACTCGGTGATTCGAGATGGTTGCTGTTTTCGTTGGAGAAAATAGAGTCAGCACATGCTGCAGTGCTACTGATTTTGGCGTATTCGTGGTGCCGATGGCGAAGTGCATAGAAAACCGAGAAAGTATATAGAAGAAACCATATTCATTGAAATACAAGATAAATATTTTCCCCATGAATGCAATTCTTTTGTTTTTTTTCGATACATTTGATACTATGGGGGATATATCACTCATATTTCCCTTATGGATTCTACCACAAATTCTCCTCTCATTGAGAAGTTTCGTACCCTTATGGAAGAGGTTATCGCCAACTCTATTTCTGATACGCACCTCACAAGCAATGAGTATCCATATATCCGTATTGCAAGTGGAGAGATCAACTCTGTAGAGAAATTCTGAATCCTGAGCTATGATGATATCATCCAGATCATCCAGTTTATGGATGATACGGTGACTCGTGAACGAGTCGAGACTGAAGTGCATGGAGTCAATTTCGTGTATGATTATCAGGGATCTCGTTTTCGTACGAATATCTCAAAGGACATGAATGGTGTTGCTATTGCCCTCAGAACCATCAGAAAGAAGATACCAACAGCTGAATCAGTCGGACTAAATGAGAGTGTCATTCGTTTACTGAACAATGATCGTTGACTGATCTTGGTTACGGGAAGTACGGGGAGTTGAAAGACTTCTACCGTGATTGCAATGCTCGATTATCTGAATAAAAATTCACGAAAACATATCATCACCGTCGAAGATCCAGTCGAATATATCATCAAGAATGAGAAATGTCTGATCCATCAGAAACAAGTCGGAAAACATGTAGCGACATTCGATCAGGCGATTCGGGATGCCATGCGAGAGGATCCAGATATTATCATGGTGGGTGAGATGCGAGATCAGGAGACGATCTCCGCAGTCCTCACTCTTGCTGAGACGGGACATCTCGTGATATCAACGCTCCATACCAATGACGTGATCCAGACCTTTGACCGCCTGATCTATGCATTTCCTGGGAATATGCAGTCGCAGGTTCGTATCCAGCTCGCACTGGTGATGAATGCTATTATTGGACAAGTCATGCTTCCAGGAAAAGATGGGGGAAATGTTGTTGCACGAGAAATATTCATCAATACTGATCCTGCAAGAAATATCATCATGGATGGAAATATCAGCCATCTGTATTCCGTCATCGAGACAGGAAAACAGGAAGGACAAGTCATGATGCAACACGCACTCAATGATCTGCATAGAAAGTGACTCATCACGAACCAGGTACTTCTCCAACATATCAAGAATCCGATGATCCTTCGTGACTATATCGACAAAGTGAATCATGAATGAAGTTAGGCTCTATAATTTCCTCTTCCAATACTCTATGGTGAACGATTCCCGTTCATCTTTTTTTTCGAGGATGAAGTCTCACTCGAATTCAGGAAAGAATGCATCAGCTCATTCGATCGTCATTTTCACACGTGATAGAATGATCTCGTCTATAATTCATCGATCTAAAAACTCTCTGTAGATCTGACCTCATCAGCAAATATAGACTTTATCTTCGTTACCATTCTTCAGAATTTCAATCATTTCATCTATATCGCTAAATTTTTCGAGACTTCCGCTTGCTATTCATTCTATATACCAATCTGGAAGTACTTGTTCTCATTCTACTGATTTCCAAACATCTCAAATAGGAACTTTACTTCAAGGATAATGTTTAAATAAGAAAGACTTAGAAATGAGAATAGTTTTTCGTCATGGAAGAATTCTTCAAATAGATTCCAGAGTTTTTCTTCCCATAACAATAGTATGTCCAAGTGTAGTTTCTTTGAAATGTTTGAAATCCTCCGGAATATACCAGGGAATCTTCCCATCTTTTCCTATGGCTCGATTCTCAGAAATGGCTGCGATGGCGATGAAGTGAGTCATGGTGAGAGAATAATGAACGAGTAAGATAGAAATCAGTATATTTTTTTCCTGTTTTCTTGCAACGGGAGTAAAAATATGCTAAGATTATACGAAAATTATTTGGGGGGATAGCTCAACTGGCAGAGTGGTGAGCCTTAGAATTCAGCGGTTACGGGTTCAAGCCCCGTTCTCTCCACAAATTTCAGGGTGCAGCTATTCAAAAAATATGCTCGCACCCAACAAAACAAGAAAGCCCCACTTTATGTGAGGGCTTCTTCTATTCCTTTCACATGATCCATTTCTTCATTACTTCCTGGTCTTTCTGGATCTGAGTCTTCAGCGCTTCAATTCCTGAGAATTTCTGATTGTCACGGATTTTGAAGAGTGGTGTCACAGAGACCAGCTCACCATAGATATCAGCATCGAAGTCAAAAAAATGCGCCTCGAAGAGTTCCTGATCCTCGAGAAATACTCCAATGCCATAATAATCCTCTCCTCTGACGATCCCAGAGAGTCCGTAGGTTCCAGCTGAGAGATCGGTACAACTACATGGAAGTGATATATTCGCTGTCGGGAAACCGATCGTACGACCGAGTTTTTTTCCTTCGATGACGATACCTGAGATCATTAGTTGAAATATTAGAGTGTTGGAAAGTTGGGATCTTAGAATCGTGTGAATATCTAATGGGAGGAGTATTATAGTATTGCTAGTTACCAATAACTCATCACTCGTCACTATTCCTCTATTCTTACTATTTCTGCGAGGAGATTGAGTCCTGCGATGGCGAAATTATTCCCAATGCGAGGTTCTACTTGATCCTCAGTATTGCAGGTCAAGACTCAGAATATCACAGGAACATCATACATGATATTCAAATCCATAATTCCACTTGATGCCTCTGCACAGACATAATCGAAGTGGGGTGTGTCTCACTTGATGACGACCCCGATAGCTATGATGAGATCATACTCATCGGTCTCGATGAGTCGCTTTGCGAATCCAGGGAGTTCGAAGGCTCATGGAACCGTGAAAGTATCAATATTGGAAAATCCTTCTTCTTCGAGAAATTCTCGATTCACTCGTTCAATTCGAGACGTATATTGCTCGTTGAATTCTGCGACAACGAATCCAATATGGAGTTCTCGATCGAGGCTTTCGATGTTTCTGAGACCTGCTTTGTAGTCGGACATGGGAGGGAGAGTAAGAAGTAAAAAGGGAAAATGGTTTCTGATTCTAAAGGCTAAATGTTGAAGTGAACTCACTTGTATACGATTCTCATTTCGTCATTCTGAGCAGAGCGATAGCCAGTACACCCCTTGTGGGTGAGAATCCAGGATTCTGATACTTTGGATCCTTCACTTTGTTCAGGATGACGGAGACAGAAAAAATCTATAATCAAGTGAGTATACCTTAAATTCTAGGTTCTGAATTCTAGGATCTAGATTCTAAGTTCTTATTCACGTATTTTCCGATCATATCGAATTCGAGGTTGACGGTGTCTCAGCTTTTTGACTTGCCAAGATTGGTCCAACTCTGCGTGAGGGGAATGAGTGAGACCGTGAAATATTGATCTGAGATATCGGCTACCGTGAGACTTACCCCATTGATTGCGATACTTCCCTTCTTGATGATGAGATTTGAGAATTTTGTATCGAATCCTATCCCATAGACAAGTGAACCATCAGTCTGAGCTTCGAGATAATTCACGGTTCAGATGGTATCGATGTGACCCGTGACGAAGTGTCCATCAATGCGGTCACTCATGCTGAGGCTTCGCTCGACATTGAAGGTATCACCTACTTGTTTCGTCGAGAAATTCGTGATTCTGAGACTTTCCTGCATCGTGAAGAACTCATAGTATTCGGGAGTGATAGTCGTGAGTGTCATACAGGCTCCATCATGAGCAATACTCTGTCACTCATCGAGTCCTTCACCGAAAGTATTCTCAACGCGAAAAACTCAGTGTTCTATTTTAAGTATTCTAGCTTGATGTTCGATAATTCCAGAGAACATAGTGTATTTTCTAAAGTACTCAAATCATATCGATTTCTCATCTATTTACAAGTTATTTTCCCTTTTCTTGTGTTCTTCCTTGGTCCAGAATGCGAGAATAAACAGTATTCCAAAAATACCAGCGGAAACATAGAATGGAAGACCACTTCAGGGTGTCACATACAGGAGTCCTGCCATGATTGGACCAAGAATCTGTCCGATACTCTGGATAGAGGTATTATACCCCATGACTTTCCCTACTTCCTTTCCTGCATTTTGTGCCATGAGTGAACTCACTGATGGTTGGAATGACCCCATCCCAAGAGGAAAAAGTGCTATCCAGAAAAAGAGAAAATACGGACTTTGGTTCATCGAAAATCCGATAAATCCAATTGCCAAAATGAAAAATGCAAGACGGATCATCATAACTTCATTAAGATGCTTTCTCACGAAGCGTACGAGCCACCCTTGATATACAACTGATATAAGTCATACCATTGCCATGGTGAGACCTATTTTGGTCGCATCAAAATGGAATCTATCGGCATAGAATTGTGTCGACATTGACTGGACAGCCGCAAAACCGAGAGTTGATCAGAATGATAAGAAAAGAAGAAGTATCACTGTATGAGAAAAGTGAAAATCCTTCAAATGTACCGTAACTGTATCAGCATGTTTCTTGGGTTCTTCGAGAAAGAAAAAGATTGAGAAGACATTTATACTGATGACGATGATACACAACATCACTATTGCTGATATACTTGTCACCGTTGAGAGAAGTCCTCCGATGGCTGGTCCAATCAGGAATGCTGTTCCGAATGCAGCTCCCATAAATCCCATGTTCTTTGTTTTTTCTTCTGGGCTTGAGATGTCTGATATATAGGCTTGAATGACTCCAAAACCTGCCCCTCCAAGTCCACCGACGAATCGGGCGAAAAGAAAAAGTACAAACAGTGGAGTGAATCCTTCAAAAAGATTGATGATATGGTTGAGGGGAAGTGTACTCATCTCGATAGGCGAATGGCTGATCACTCAATTACTGATATGGATTGTCCAAATACTGATGAGCATGATAACGTAGCTCAAGAGATTGATGACACTCGTATAGGTGAGTATTTTCCTTCGTCCGAATCTATCAGAGAGCTTTCAGAAAAAAAGTCCTCCAACAAACATTCCGAGAGCATAGAAAGCTTGGGTATATCCAGTCCAGGATGGATTGACTGAGAAACCTTCGATAATACTCGGGAGCACGGGGATAAACAGTGATATCCCCAAAATATCGAGAAATGCTGTTATGAGAATGAGCGGGAGTTGAGATTTTTGTATCATGAAAATTTGTGGATTAAAGTGTATTGAGAAATGTTTGTTTTTCAGTATCTGTTCTTTTTGTGAAGCCTCCGAAGACTTTGAATGCAGTTGGCTTCAGTCCGACGAATCCGAATCGTCCCATCTTCCAGATGAGTCCCATGAAGAATCCGATCACTGCTCCTGGACCTCATGCAGTTGCGAAGACTTTGGCATTTTTCCCTGAGAGAAGTTTATCAACCTTCCCATCTGGATTGTATCTGAAGGCAAATCCACTCGTGAAATTGCGGTCAACCCAATTCTTCATCACTGCTGGACAGTCGAACCACCAGACTGGAAAGACGAAGACGAGTTCATCTGCTCCGGTAATCATCGCTTGCATTCGTTTCGTCGATGTGTCTTCGAGAAAGTGATTCTCATCGATAAATACTGGATAATCTTGTCGATTCTCAGGAAGACAGAGATCGAGAATCTCGACGGTATTTCCGAGAGCTTTTTGTTGCTTGCTGTATGTTTCTGCGATTCTGTGGGTGAATCCAGATGGACGAGGATGTGCCTTGATGATGAGAGAGTGCATAGGATATGATAATTATAGAATACAAGTTTATTTCTCATTACGGAGAGTATTTTTCAGTTCTTGCATAAGGGTTGTATTGTCATGATTTTCTGTAGCGACGATACCATCTATTTTCTCATAGACTACTTCTCGTAGTGTTTTCTTCTTCTTCCAAAATGGAGTATGATCAGCAACGTAGATCTCATAGTAGATTCCCTTCACGACGAAGAGTGTGAGAGAAGTAGCTGCGATGATACCGAAGACGATCGTGAATCCCATTCCCGACCAGAACTTATCTCTCAGAGCAATTGGTAGAATACCGAGAGCCGTCGTGACGGTCGTGAGGAGCATCGGCTCGAGTCGAGAAGATCCTGCCTCGACGAGAGCGGTCACTCATTCCATTCACTTCTTCAGATTCTCATTGATCGCGGAGATGAGGATGATCCCGTGATTCACAGCGATTCCCGTGAAGGAGATGAATCCGATACCGAATGGGAGGGAGAATTTGTTCCCTGTCAGGATGAGTCCGACCATCACGAATGGGAGCGACATGATCACCGAGTAGAGGACGATCGCTGGCTGAGAGAAGCTATTGAACTGGAGGGTGAGGATCGCAAATATGACGATCACAGCGATGAAGAATGCTGAGAGAACGGCGATGATGAGCTCACTATTGGATTCATTCTCCCCGCCCTTTGAATATGATATTCCAGAAGGAAATGTGTATTTCTCTGCAAAGTCCGTATATTGTTTTTGTGCTGAGACTGTATCTGTACCGACCTCGAGGTCGGATTCGACGGTGATCTGGATTTTTCCATTCTCTCGGGCGACTGTCGCAGTTGCATTGCTCACTGTTGTATCGATAAAATCATGGAGCATGTAGTTCGTAGTTCCCACTATAATAGGAATAGAGAGGATATCTTCCATTTTTACATCGTCTCAGAATTTGTCTGACTTCACTTTCACATCCATATCTTCTCCATTATCTTCGATTGATCCAACAGTGATACCATTCATATTCTGAGCCATCTGGGCATAGATAATTGCAGGACTGATGCCATACTGAGCTAAGCTATCTTTCTTGAGTGTGAAGATGAATTGCCCTGGGGTATCATTGGATGACCTGCTGACATTTTTTGATCCTGGAAATTTCTTCAGAAATGTTTCGAAATCTTTCGATACTTCGATCAATGTTGGGAGCTTATCCGTTGATTCTGCGATGAGTTTGACTCATATTGCTTTGGAGCCTGGTGGTCATCCCTTCTGCGCCGCGGCGATGACTTTGTAGCCCTTCTGTTCGTAGATATTCAGTCTCTGATTCACCACCTTTTCGAAGGCAAAGACATCCATCTGTCCGAGGGATTTTCGGATCTTTTTCTTCGTGAGTTCAAGGGTAATATTTGCCTTGTTGCCAGCAATATTGATCGATGCATAGTCTATCTCTGGGTATCCCATGAAGGCACCAGTGACACCAGAAAGTGCCTGAACTGTTGCATTTGTTCGTTGACCAACAGGTCATTCGATGGTGATATTGATGAGATTATTGTCATCACTTGGAAAGATATCAACACCAATTTTTGGCGCAAGAACAACGAATCAAAAAATAAGAAAGAGTACTGGAAGGAGTATCGAGAGTCGACGCATATACGTATGCTCGAGGAAGGCTCTCAGAATTTTTTTATATCATTCGGTTACTGTATGGATAATTCTGATTCGAAGTGGAGCAACTTTCTCATCGATTCGTATTTTTCCTTCCCGTTCGATCATGAGGAGCTCCTTATCTTCATCACTTGCGTATTCGATCGCATGAGGATTGTCGACATAGCTTTTCCCCTTTCTCACGAAAAGAAGATAGAGAGCACTATTCACGGTAAGTGCAAGAATAAGCCCTGTTGCGAGTACACCGAATATGGTGATCGGGATGAAAGAGAGGAATTTCCCGAGTATTCCAGGGAGCGTCATCATCGGGATAAATACCACGATCGTTGTCATGACTCATGCAATGATCGGTACGGCATATTCATGGAGTGCGAGCATGATTGCAGACTCGGGATCATAGCCGACTCGGATCTTGGCACTGGCTGCCTGGACGATCACGACGATCGTATCGACTGCGATACCGAAGGAGAGTATGAGAGAGAAATTCGTCAAGAAGTTCATCGTGTATCCTCCATAGTAGAGGAGGAGGAATGTTGCAAGGAATGCGAGTGGGAGCGTGACGCTCGCAAAAACTGAATCCTTGAATCCGACGAAGAGGTACATCGCGACGAAGACAAGTCAGAGGGTGATGACCGCTTCATGGAGGAGCTCATCATAATCATCACGGATATTATCTGCAAGATCTGTACCATATCTGTATCAGTAGTCCGCGAATTCAGAACGCGCAAATACCTCTTCTATGATCTTTTTTGCACTCGTACTAGCTGAGAATATACTCGCACTATCGGTCTTATTGATAGTGAGTCATACATATTCATGAGACTCTCCTCTGTTTGATCAACTCTGTCAGGTGACGAGAATATTGACTGAGTCATTTTTGTACTTTCGTTCTATCGATGCGATCTCTCAGAGAGTAATAGTTCCTCATTTTGGGAGTGCGATCGGAGTCTTGAGGAAGTCAAAACTCTCTCCATTCTTTCCTTCGATGCGAAAATCATATTTCTTGTTCCCGACGGCAAAATTCCCAATCGGTTGATCACGATTGTATCATTGTATTGTTGTAGCAATTCCATTCAGCGTGAGTCAGAGGGTCGTGAGTTTCTCATCAGGAATGATAATATGAACTTCATATGTAGAATCATTCCCCCCACCAGTATCGATTGGACGAGATCCACCAGCTGCGGAGAGATTCACCTTATTCACTCATGCTGCTTTCTCTATCGCTTTTTGGAGTTCTATCGCTCGACTGAAGAGGAGTGATTTGCTCTTCTCTCCCGTTTTTGCATAGAGAAATACTGAGAATGTACGATTCGTATCTGTCTCAATTTCGGTAATAGTTGGAGTCTTGGCATCACTCGGAAGTATCACCTTGCTCACACTATTGCGGATATCATTCATGAGATCTTTGCTGTTCGCATCGGTTCTCAGGGCAACCATGATACTGGATACGCCGAGAGATGAACTCGTGGTGATTTTATCAATTCCTTTGATGTCCTTGATTTCCTTGTAGATCTTATCGGTGATGAGCGAATCCATATCGATCGGACTCGTTCACGGGTATACCGTTATGACTGATATCGTTCCGAGCTTCACTGAGGGGCTTGATTCTTTTGGAATATTCACGATCGCAAGTCCTCCCATGATGATCAGAGTTATCACAACAAGGTAGGAGATACGATACTGTCGTATCCAGAAACCAAAGAATCCAGTTTTTATTTTATCACGAAGTTCTGTGAGTCGAGTATTCATAGGAAATCGTATTTATTGAGGAGTGAGTATATGCTTGAGAGAGTCATAGTTTGACATATCGGTCGTGATAATGCGATCCTCTTTTGGAATGTGTCAGAAGATTTGGATATTCGCTTCGCCCACATTGCCGAGCTTGACACTCTTTTTCTCGAGTATTCCAGATGCAGTCAGGAGTGAAATTTCGCCTTCTTCTTCTGAGATGATCTTCACCGCATTGATCGGCAAGAGGATGGCACCACTTCCATTTGTTGATGGTGTTTCGAAGGTCATCGTCGCACTCTTTCCGATATATTTTTCACCATTTCAGACGGAGATTCGCATAGTTGAGAGGAGATTCGCATTCGAGACACTCGATACCGCAGTGATAGTTCCTGTGAGTGATATTCACTCGACATCAATTCTCACGATACCTCATGGAGTGAGGCTGCTCGCGAGATCAGAGTCAACATCGATCATCACTTGTGGGAGTTTTCCTGAGAATTCTGCTATCATACTTCCAGCATTCACTGTCTGTCCGACATTCGCGAGTACCTTGGTGACGGCTCCATCCACGGGTGCTGCAATACTCAGCTTCGCATAGTCACGGCGTGCTTGATCGAGCGATATTTCAGTATTTTTGCGTGATGCATCGAGTTGAGCAAGTGTTGCAACACGGATTCTGAGAGCATTATCATAGGCAAGCTGTGCTTGTTCGAGACTGAGCTGCGTTGTTTCGACACGGTCCTTGAGATCGATACGGGCACTCTCATAGGTTACCCTGATATCTGTCGAACCATCGATGATTGATCGTTCTTCAGCGGTTAGTGATCGAGAGAGGCTTGCGAGGGCAAGTCTGGTTGCAAGTTCGGTATTTTTATATCCTTTGAGAAAGGTGTTTGTTTGTGATTTCCATCCATTGTATCCAGTCTCAGCTCATTGGATCTGGGACTTGTATCCATTCCATGCTCCGACCCAACCATCTTGAGTTGGCTGTGGAAGTCCTCATCCAATGACATTGTTTTGGATCATGAAGATCATCGCATCAGTATATTTCTGGAGTGCTGCATAACCACTTCCGACGAGTTCTAGATCTTCATTCACGCTTTTTCCTTCGAGATTCGATCATTTTTCTTTCTTGGCGCGAATAATTCATCGGACGCTATAGAGTGCATTCCATTCATTTCTTGCATCGGCAAAACTGGTTCCATTTCTCACCCCAAGATAGGATTCCCAGCTTGGATACTTGAAGTAATCACTGATACCGAGGATCTTGTCTCCATCGAAGAGTACTTGTGTCATGAGCCGATCGAGATCGCTGATATAGCTTCGGTAATTTTGATTATACGCATCGAGAGTCTTTCCATCGGTATTTACAACAGTATCGAGTTGCAGAGCATTCTTATCTGTCAAAGTCTGGTATGCTTGCTTGGCTCGTTGGAGTCCGATACGAGCATTCTCGACTCATTGATCAAGGTTAACGGTTGTTGTTGTGACACTCGCATCTTGGAGCGATAGTGCATTCTCTGCCTGAGCGAGACGAAGATCGAAATTATTTACCGTATCTTTGAGTACAGCAATCGTTGATCAGGCTTTTACCTTCTGTCCTTCTTTGACGAGGATTTTTGCAATCTCACCAGCTCATTGGCTCGTCAGAGTGAGATTCGAACTTGCGGTGATACGTCAGGTCTTCTCAATTTTTATAGTTCATGATCCTTCCCCGATTTTCATCGTATGGATGATAAATGGGGCTTTGGCTATGCCAGTTCATGTGACACTTCATGATGCTATTGTTCCTGTTTTCTGGCTTCCTGAACAAGCAATGAGAATCAGTGGTAAAAAGAGAAAAATTCCTCAAAGAGTGAATAATTTTCGAAAATAAGAGTACATAGTGTATATCGAAAGTAGAATTATGAAAAGTAGGAATTGTACGAATTGAGACTATACATTGCACTCTGTCCGGAGGAGATCAATGAATTCTTCCATGTCTTCTGCCTTGATGAATCCGACGAATTTTCCATATTTAGTCATCGTCATAAGGGTATCTCCTTCAGTGATTTCGAGCATATCTCTCACATCCTTTGGTATCACGATTTGACCCTTGGTTCCAACTGTAACCGAGCCATGCATTTTCACCCCGATACTTGCCTTCGTAGGTGTTTCTTTTTTGGTTTTTCCGAACATACGCAGTAAAGTTAGAAAAGTAATACAAGTGTGTATTGTAGGAATGATTCTTATAAAATCAAGAAAAAATTGCAAATTTCTTAATCATCCTTAGAATGTCGGTATACATTTTTTATCATTGAGTCTTATGTCCAATTTTCTTCGTCAGATTGGGTTGATTGCCTTTATGATAGGGATGATTTCAATTGTGTTAAAGTACACAAAATATGAAACAGGAGCCTTCGAACTGATCTACCTCTGGGGAGATGATATAGCATGGAAGATACGTATTGGTCTTATCGGTATAGGAATAGTCCTTTTTGGATTGGGTTTTCTTCTCAAGAAAGAACTTCTCGAAGATCCTGATCCAAGTGATGATAATGCTCCACCACCAGAAAAAGATGCACCACGGTTCTTTATCAAAGATGGAAATATATTCTCAAAGTAGTCTATGTATACGAATTTACTATTATTTTCATTCGTAATTTATGATTGAATACGAAGTGTAATTTTACCTTAAAAACTTTGCAGGTTTCGAAATATACTCTATTTTATAACATTTGTTCTATGGCACACTTTCTCAGACAAGTTGGTGGACTTGCATTCGTTCTCGGTGTTCTCGCTATTATATTGAACTTCATGAACATGTTTCCGAAGCTCCTTGTATGGATCTATTTCTGGTGAGATCAGACTGCATGGATTATCAAGATCGCATTCGTCATCGGATGAGCCCTTATCTGGTTCGCAGGTATGAAGCTCGAACCCGCACAGCCACATGAGACCAATATGAATCCAGAGTCATTGAAGTAGTCAGATGAATTCTCTTATTTTCTTATTTGTTGGAAAAGTATGATTGCATTTCTTCGTCGAGTAGGTTTTTTCATCCTCATGAACTTTGCCGTGATGATCCTTCTTGGAGTCATCATGTCGACTATCAATATCTTTTTTCCGTGAGCACTGAATTTTGCTGGAGGAATGGGAAGTATTTTCCTCTATGCACTCGTGATCTGATTCGGATGAGCATTCATTAGCCTTTTTCTCTCTCGCTGGATGGCGAAGTCAAGCTATGGTATACAAGTACTCATTCCAGAGAAAATGCACGAAGCACATCCGAAACTCAGACTGGTCTACGAGACAGTCGAGCGTATCGCACTGAGTCATCATATCCAGATGCCAGAAGTTGGATACTATGAGTCTCCAGAACCGAATGCCTTCGCTACGGGAGCAACCAAAAATAGCTCACTCGTCGCTGTATCGACTGGACTGCTCAATGCGATGGATGATCGTGAGGTGGCAGGCGTCATCGGTCATGAGATGGCACATGTGCTCAATGGAGATATGGTAACCATGACACTTCTGCAGTGAGTACTGAATACATTTGTCGTCTTCCTTGCTCATATCGTTGCACGGATAGTCGCCTCATTTCTCGAAAAAGATCGCGAAAATGCGCTCTCCTATTTCGCATACAATGCCCTCTATATGGTCTTTCAGATGGTGTTCGGATTCCTCGCCCTCCTCGTCATGATGTGGTATTCACGCGCCCGAGAGTATCGAGCGGATCTCGGATGAGCTCAGTTCACGAGCAAGGCGAATATGATCGCAGGACTCAAAAAACTCAAATCTATCACTGAGCTTCAAAAGTTCCCGACGATGAATCATGGAAATCTCAAAGCCTTCATGATCACTGAACCTGATGGATTCCTCTCGACACATCCATCTCTTGCGAACCGCATCAAGGCGCTCGAAGAGAATTATCAACTTCCATAATGTCTTGTGCCCCTCATATCTGAGGGGTTTCTTTTTCTTCTTCTGAGTTCACGAAAATTCTCCCGTACAGAGTTCCTATTTTTTTCACCTTCTGGACTATGTCAACGGCAGATACGATGTGTGAGCGGTGTGATGGTCTCTGTTGCCGAGTGTATGATATATTCGATCAGGCTACAGGCAAGCTCGTAAAGCGAGCTGGTGATAAGTGTGGCTACCTCGATATCAAGAACCGCTGTCGAATACACGCAACTCGGTCGAAGCATCCTGGATACCGTGATTCCTGTGAGATCTATGACTGTATGGAAGGCTGACCGATTGTCACGATATTTGCTCGGAGAATCCCGATCGAATCAGCACAGAGAAGTGGCATCATCTCTTCCCTTCTCGAGACTATCCGACTGCGTGTCACTGAGTCTCCAGCATCTCGAGAAGCTATCCTCCAGTATACCGCAGAACTCCTCATGCATATCCGTATCGATTCGACACTCCTCATATCCGTCAAGGTGGCACGAGTGAAGATCGATCGATGGGGGAAATAATTACCACTCTTTTATGGAAAATTCATATATTAGAGAGCCACGGACTCAAGAGTGGTGGATACAGCATTTTGGATTTTCTGATAAGACTGACTTGAATGAAAAAATCTCTCAAGCGCTAAAAGCTATAGTGTCGAATCTTTTAGAATGATTCCTTACTCCCAATGATGAACTATCAAAGAAAGTTCGATTCAAAACTTTAATAATAGAGCAGGCACAAAGAGAGAAGCATGTCAGAAAATATGATCGAACTCGATTCCTCCTGAGCGCTGAGATTCAAAAAATACTCGCAACGTATAAATTATAAAGAGATTACAAAAAATCCTTCTTTACTTCTCATGGAAAATCCATAGTATTCCTATACTTTTGTATATTATACTATGCGCACAGATACCAACTATGAGAAAAAAATAGAAATCCTTCGTGATTTCTTCCGATCAGGATGAGTCTATCAATCCCTCGATCAGATGAGACTACTCCTCGGCTATGCCAATCGGTCGGGAGTGAAGCTTTTTTTCGAACGACTCTGTATACAGGGAGTGCTCGAACTCGATGGGAAGAACTATATCCCCGCTCGATCCCTCATCGAGTATCCGCTTTTTGAGTCGGTGCGAGCGGGACTTCCCTTCACGCCCGAGACACAATCCGTCAGTACCATGGATCTCGAATCCTACCTCATCGAGCATCCTGCATCGACCTATTTCGTTCGAGTCAAAGGAGACAGTATGGAGGGTGCCGGGATCATCGAGTGAGATATTGTCATCCTCGACCGGTCGCGTACGCCACAGAATGATGACATCGTCATCGCTTCGCTTGATGGAGACGTGACGCTCAAGTATTTCCAGAAAAAAAATGGAGTCCTCTCGCTCATTCCTGCGAATTCGAAATATACTCCCATCGTCGTCACGAGTTCCTGTGAGATCCTCGGAGTCATTACAGGATCTGTCCGCAAATACCACTAATATGTACTTCCAATCATCACGTCACATCTACGCCCATATCGACTGTAACTCATTCTATGCATCGTGCGAAGTACTGAGGGATCCGAGTCTGCAGGGAAAGTGTATCATCGTCGGAGATCAGATCACGATCGCTGCGAGTTATGAAGCAAAGCGTCTCGGGATCCGAGTCGGGACTCCCTTCTGGGAAGCGGAGAGGATGATCGGAAAATGACTCGTGAAGAAGCTCCCTGATCATGCGTTTTATCGTTCGATCTCTGATCGGCTCATGTCCTATCTCTCTGCTCGTCTCGGGAAGCTCGAGATCTTCTCGATCGATGAGACCTTCGCGGAAGTGACAGGCATGGCGAGCGAATATACTGCGTTCGCAGAGAAACTGAAGATTGATATTCATCATGATATTGGTATCCCTGTATCGATCGGGATCTCGACGACACGGATACGCGCGAAGATGCTCGGTGATCTCCACAAGCCCTATGGGACAACCATCGAATTCGACCGTGAGGATATCGAGTCGATCTGGAAACGTCTCCCTGTCCGAGAAATCCCCTTCATCGGGCGTGGAAGTGCTGAGAGGCTCGGGACGAATGTCCGTACTGTCTACGACTACTACTCCCTCGATCCTCGACAGATCCAGCGTCTCCTCGGTCGCAATGGGATAGTTCTCTGGCTCGAGCTCCATGGTGTCGATGCCTGGCTCCCGCATGACACGAATAAAAAGCGAAAAAGTATCGTCGTGAGTCGATCCTTCAATGACCGTATCACGAATAATCCTGACTTCCTCTGGAGGCAGGCACTCATGCACTTTGAGCGAGCCTATGAGACACTTCTCTCGGAGAAGCAGTGAGCAGGACTCATGGGTATATACCTCCGTCTTCGCGATCACTCCAATGTCTCGAAATACACTGATCTCGGTGAACCGACGATCGACCGCAGTCGGATGATCGCTCTCCTCCAGTCACTCTTTAGAGATATTCATGAGTGAGGTGTCGACTATAGAACAGTCGGTATCACTTTCTCCCACCTCGCTTCCTTCACTCCCCGTCAGCTCTCCGTCTTTGATACTGAGTGAGTCCAGCATGAGACAGATGAACGACTCTCACGGACACTCTCTTCTCTCCGAGCTCGCTACGGGTCATCGATCGTGCATCAGGGATTCAGCGATGTACGCAAAGAGAGACGGGATATCGGGGTGCTTTTTGAGGTTTAGGAGTGGGAAGCGAATTTGAGAATCGAACTATCTCTCCTAGAGCTTATATGAGAGGATGAAGGTATAGATCGAGTCGAAATCAAATCCAAAATCATCCGTGAGAACAGGCTTCAGGTCTGTCATGATCTGCTTTTCGAGAAGCTGTCTACTATCCTCGAGTGTATACGCATAGTCTACTTCTCTGAGCTTCAGTGAGAGGATCTCGAGAAATACAGGATCAGCAAAATCAAATCCTCCTACCTCTCGAGCGTACCAGATGTCGAAAAAATCTCTGATCGCAGGCTCTCGTCTCGTGAGAGCAGCTCGCATCTTCTCGGCGAGTGCCTCGGTGAGATCGATACATGAGATCGTGTGATCCTGAGAGAAAATATCTTCTCAGAGTACGATATCCTGAAAAATTGCTCGAATTGGTAATTTCCTTGAGGGAAGTTGGAGTTGACCTTTCATGGATATATCGATCTTGATCGTCTGCAACGAACCATCTAGGACTGACTCATACGCAAAAGAAAACATCGCTAGACGATATTCATCAAACTTTGTACGCTCATCTTGAAGTGTGATACCGAGTTTCTGAAGTTCAGCTACCATACTATTCTCATACTGCTTCAAGAGTCTCTTTCTTGCCGTACGTCACATATCATCCTGATTTTCCAGGACAAAATCGAGATCCTCACTGAGACGAAAATATGGAAAGTATACTTTATTCAGACAAGTTCCTCATTTGAATACAATATCGGGGAATATTTCTGAGAATCGAATCAGAATAAGTGTGAGAAGAAAATCTTTCTCATATTTGTATGCCAGTCCTGGACGATTTCCGAGACTCTGGATCATCGTGATGAAATTACCCTTGTTCATATTCGGGTACTTCGGGAGAAATGTGGAGATTTTTTCTATGTACATAGTTTTTGTATGAGAGATTGTAGTGATTTTGATGCGTTTTGTTCAGCTAATCGTATGACTTCTTCCTTTTGGATGTTTTTCGGGATGAAGGAAAATCTCTTCCCTTCTCGAATCATCTGGATATAGGCACGCTCTGGAGACATGATGCGGTACTCATAGTCTTCTACTTTTTCTTTCTCTATTCCATAGAAAAAACTCTCACGCTGGCGGATGAAATTATAGCGAATTCCTGCTATTTCTTTTTCTCAGGAAGTCTTCGTATTGTAGATAGTATAGATCTCAGCAATCTGCTCAGAAAGGGAGTATCTGTTGTATACTGACATACCACCGAATACATACATCTCATCTCCCATATAGAGTGCTCCGACGACGAATGGATTGATGAAATCACGACTTTTCCTATTCAGATACCATTTCCCACGCTTTATCGGTCGGAGAATATCGAGGTTGCAGAGTTGCTTGATCGTATAGTTTGGCGCGAATTTATCGAGAATCTTCTGGAGATAAGTCGCATCTATATAGGGTTTTCTATAGAGATCGAGTTTTTCTCGCACGAGGGCTATGATATTTTTTGTTTCCATATAAGTGTAGTAGCTAAAGCATAGATATTATATCTTTTAATACTACAAATTCAAATAAAAACTTATCATCAGATTATAACTTCGATGAAAGGAGTGAGAGTGAAGATCGAGAGCTGAGAATATGCATACATATATATCACATTAAAGTCCTCTTCCTAAAGAGAAGAGGACTTTTGAAATGCAACGGAAATTATGTTTTTGTTGTATTTTCAGAAAAGATGTAAACGGTTTTAATTTTCTTTCGAGAAAATATCATAATATCGTCTATAGATATAGGTTCTTCCATAGTTCTCATCTTTATCTTTCTGTTCGAGGATACCGAGAGATACGAATCTATCGATAACATTCTGTGAACCTTGTCGAGTAAATCATGTGATTTTTTCGATATTTGCAACATTGATGATAGGATTTTTATACAGTTCGAGAAGTACATTCATAGAAATCTTTGAAACTGACTTCCCGAGGGATTGGATTTTTCGCATATCCTCTTCTCGAAGCTTATGAATAGCTTTTACCGTTTCTATAGCATTCTCAGCTGTTTCTATGATCCCATCGAGGAAAAAGTCAAGCCACTTTTCGATATCATTATTGTGATATGCACTCAGTCTATCATAGTAGACATGTCTATGCTTATGGAAATATGAGGAGAGGAAAAGTACAGGTTTCTCGAGAATATGTTCGAGGTAGAGAAAGAGTGTGATAAGTATACGTCCAGTACGACCGTTCCCATCGAGAAATGGATGAATCGTCTCGAATTGAGCATGCATAATACCCGCCTTTATAATAGGATCGATGGCATCTCTCTTATGAAAAAATAACTCAAGATCATCGAGTGCCTTATGCATCACATGTACTGGAGGAGGAACGAATTCCGCATTTCAGGGATTGCTTCATCCGATCCAATTCTGAGATTCACGGAAACTTCCTGGATTCGCATAGTGCGATGTACGGGCTCATTGCATGAGCTCCTGGTGAATCTCTCGTATCACTCGTAGTGACATAGGAAAATCTTCAAGTCGCTTCATAGCATACTGCAGAGCTCTTATATAATGAAGGATATCATCTACGTCTGCAGGAAGATCGTCTGAAGTGCCAGAAATAGCCTCGATCGCATCTGCCATCGTAGCACGTGTCCCCTCGATCTGACTCGATGAAGAAGCATCCTTGCGGATATACATGAGGAGGAAGAAATCTATATCTGGAAGTATCTCAGTGATACCATCGAGTTTCCCGACAAAGAGTGTAGCTCGGTTGGCCTTCTGAAGGACAGACGAGCTCAGATCCCAGCCAGTCTCTGGTGGGAATCTCTCGGGGATAAATGCCTTAAATCCTCAAGTCTGCTGAACCATAGTACCGATTTTCATATACGAAAAATTTAAAAAAATCGTTTACATTGTATCATAAATGTAAACGAAATCAAATATTTTGTTGCTTTTTATATAGTAAATGCAATAAATATTAAAATATATTGTTCTTTTGATCAATTTTGGATTCTCAGAAGAAGAAGCAGGATATCGGGGTGTTGTTTGAGGTGGGGTAAAATATTTAGATAAATTACTCATTACTATACTTTTTAAAATTTTCTGCCTGCTCAAAAATCTCTTTGAATACTTCATCCTTGGTGACTGGTGGATAATCATTTTCTGCAAGTACTAGAATGAGATCTACTTTGAGTTCTGCCTTAATATCATCTCGTTGAGACCAGCCAGAATATTTTGTTTTATCATCTACTATCTTCTTCACTTCACAAGCAAGATGGATGAGCTTGTCTTCCGGGTATTCGAATTTATACTTCTCTGCAATGGACTTGAGTATATCATAGAATGCCTTCTCTTCAAAGTTGATACCCATATCTACAAATGAATCTCTATCTGATTGAAGTTCCTTAAAAAGATTAGCAAATTGTCCTGCTACGTCTTCAAGGACATCATGTGCAAGTGCCTCAGTTTCTTTGCGTTCATTGTATTTTTCTACGAGTTCTCGGAACTTCTTCGAGAAATCTACTCACTTGATTTTGTTTACCTTTTTATATTCATTAATTGCTTTTGAGAGAAGATATTGTAAGAGCTTTATTTTGGTATTCGGGAGTTTAATCTTATCAACCATAGCCAAATATTCATCACTGAATATATCACTTGTCTTATCATCTTCTTTACCGAGCTTAAATATCTCTTCAACTCATTCACTGATTATTGCCTCGTTGATCATATCTCGCACTCGTGCATTCATCTGGGCAGTATCTGGAGCATCACCCTTGGTGAGCTTATGGATGATTGCTCTTACAGCAAAGTAGAAGTGTATAGTATCTTTCTCATTTTCTGTGATTTCTTCCGATGAACAACAAAGACTATAGGCAGATCGGAGTTTTTTTGATATTCCCATAAATCTCTTCTCTATATCCCCCGTAAGTTGCACATACTCTGAGGCTCGATTGAGACAGTCGAGTTTTCTCAATGGACTACCATTAAAATATTCCTTGGTATCAAAGTTATGAAAGAGCTTTGATAAGAGATCGAGTTGATCCTTCACAAGAATGATAGCTTTCCCAATATCTTCAAAATTATTCTCATCGACTGCACCATATTTTTTTAGTGCTACATTCATATTACTCTTGATCCCGATATAGTCGACAACTATTCCCATCTCCTTACCCTCATAGACTCTATTTACTCGTGATATTGTCTGGATAAGTGAGTGTTGTTGAAGCGGTTTATCTATATATATTGCATCGAGGAACGGAACATCGAATCCTGTAAGCCACATATCTACTACTATGGCAATTTTGAAGTTTGATTTTTCATTCTTGAATTGTCTATCAAGTTCTTTCTTCTCCTCCTTTGGTCAGATAGCATTATAGAGATCTGGAAGATCATCCTTCCCACGGGTCATGATGAGCTGTATCTTTGCAGTTGGTTTGATTTCTTTCTTTTCTTTTTCAGACAGTTCAACTCAATTATCAGACTCCTGAACTATTAACCATTCTGGTCTGAGTTTTGTGATTTCTTTATAGAGCTCAAAGGCAATTGGACGACTCGAAGAGACAAACATCACCTTTCATTTTACACTTGCTCACTCGATAAGTCTATTTTCATAGTGCTCTACGAAATCTATAGCAACAGCTCGGATACGGTCTGGGTCTCAGAGAATTGCCTCCATCTGAAGTACTGCCTTTTTACTCTCTTCGATCTGGTGCTCATTCGCTCCATCTTCTTCACATTTCTTATAGTAGTTTTCTATTTCTCGGAGTTTAGTACTATCGAGTATGACCTTCGCAGCTCGTCATTCATAGACGATAGGTACCGTAATTTTGTCTTCTACTGATTCCTTCATCGTATAAGAGTCCACTACTCATCCGAATACGTCGAGAGTTCCATCGACTGGCGTTCCTGTGAATCCTACATAGGTAGCATTTGGAAGTGAATCATGGAGATACTTCGCAAATCCATAGGTCTTTTGAACTCATTTATCCGTAACCTTCAACTTCTGATCGAGATTAATCTGAGATCGGTGAGCCTCATCTGATATACAAATAATATTCGACCTATCTGATAGTAAGTCAGTATTCTCAGTGAACTTGTGAATAGTTGTGAGAAATACTCCACCACTTTTTCTTCATTGAAGAAAATCTTTAAGATCATTACGAGTCTCTACACTGACAATCGTATCATCTCCGATGAATCATTTTGCATTGGTAAATTGTCCTGAGAGTTGATCATCGAGATCAGTTCTATCAGTAATAATCACAATCGTTGGACTCGAAAAATGTGGACTCTTCATAAGTATTCGAGAGAGATAGAGCATAGTGAAACTCTTCCCACAACCTGTCGCTCAGAAATATGTTCCTCACTTTCCATTTCCCGTTGGTCGCATGCTCGACTTGATACTTTCAAAGAGCTTATTTGCCGCATAATATTGAGGATAACGACAAACTATCTTGGTATCGTTCTTTGAAGTATCAGGAAAATAGATAAAGTTTCGTATTACATCAAGGAGTCTCTTCTTATGGAAGAGTCACTGGACCATCGTAAAGAGTGAGTCGATCCCATCTCGTTCTATTGGTTCATTGCCATCAATCTTTCTCCAAGAATAGAAAAAATCATATGGAGAAAAGAGTGAGCCACTCTTGTTATTCACTCCATCGCTGATAATACAGAGGGCATTGTACTTGAATAGCTCTGGTATGTCTCTTTGGTATCTCACCGTTAGCTGATTATAAGCATCCTTGATCGTTGTATTCGTCTGGATTGCTGTCTTGAATTCGAGAACTACGATAGGAAGACCATTGATATAGATGATCCCATCAGGAATACGCTTCTCGAATCCTTGGATTTCCAATTGATTCACGATCTTGAATATATTGTTATCGACAGTCGTATAGTCCATCAGTTCGATGAATATATCTTTCTTAGTTCTATCTTCTCGCTTGAGTACAAAACCATCTGATATGAGCTTCATGATAGACTTGTTGCTCTCATAGAGCACACTACTTGGATAGACTTCGAGCTTGCGGATAATCCCATCTCTCTCACGATCTGTGAGATCAGGGTATCGTCTCATGAGATATGAGTGTATATCAGTTCGGATGATTACCTCTTCAGGAGATTTAGCTATCGTCTGTCCGCTCACATACTCATATCCTTCTTCTTGGAAGAGTTCGATGACAGCATGTTCGAGAGTTTCTTCAGTGAATTTCATAGCTATAGGGTTAATATATTTTTAGTATATAATTATTTATACCAAGGCTTATCTTCATTTGCATATGTCATTTCCTTATTTATTGTTTTTTCTACCCAACCTTTCATAAACATATGATAACTTGGTTTCCTTTGATTATTTAGAGAAGATATTTTATTCATGAATTCATCTAATTTTATTTTCTCATAAGTATTGTTAGTCTTAAAATATGATTCTATTTCATGATATAAATCTAAATATTTCTCTCACCATTCCATAAAAAGTTCCTGATTTTTTCAATAATATATAAAGTAGACCAAAGCAAAAATGCTAGTTATTAAACTAATAACATCTAAAATTTTGACCCCGTCCATTGCAAGGGAGATAACTCATAGTGTAGTTGGCAGAAATAATAACACTATCTGCATTCTCTGTGTAATATCATGCGACTTAAAAAACATCTTTGCATTGTATCAGACATTTTCTCATTGATTTTGTAAAAGTTTTTTTATGTTTTCCATTATGATTTAAGATAAGAAATAAATTCATCCTCCGATATATTTATTTTATTCCAAATTGTGTGTAATAATCATTGGATTCTTCCCCATTGCTCAGTTGAGAGATTATAGTAAATATAGTCATATCATGATATATCCAAAATATTATGGTTGGTATTATTATATAAAGTTCTTATCAAGGATTTTAAAATTTCTGTATATGTTCACGTATAAAGTTGAGTCTTTCATTTCAGAGCATGATAAATAATACATTCTAATACATAGGATCGAAATTTTACTCATGAATTTTTATTCATATTCCAATACTTCATTATACGTATTACTCACTTGAGTTTTCAATTAAAATGCTCATTATCATTCAGCTCATTTATACTTTTCTTATCTTGATCTGGATTACTTTTTTTCCAATACAAATCATTTCATGAAGTAGGAATAAATATAAAATCATTGTCTTTGACTCAAAGATAGGGCATACAATCTACCGTCAAGTCATATGAAGAAAAGTATGTAGTTACACATTCTCATCTCCTGCTAATATCTGTCGTTTGAGAATATCTATCTCTTATTGTTGTCTTGATCTTATTTAGTATTTTATTTGGAGAAATATAGTGCCATCAGTCTTGATATACAGTATAATTTTTGAGTGGATGTTCATCATAGCTTCACTCATAAATATATATTTTTGCTTTCTTTTGGGTTGAATCTTCCCATAAATAGGCACTGTCTCTACAGTTTAAGCTAAAAATCAAATCTAAATCATCAATTGGTGATATTTTAGTTCCTCTAATATAAGAACCCGTAATTTTACTAGATGAAATAAAATCAATATTTGATTCGATAGTATTTCGAATCACATTTCAGGATGTTGATATTTGAGTTATTTCATCACTTGATGGTGAAATCTCATTAATAAATCATTGTATTGTTGCCATACTTTTTAAAAGAATTAAACTCCTATTTCACACTTGTCATCTTCAGTGAATTTCATGCTAGTCTACGGCTAAAGAGAGCCTGGATAATAAAAGATTTTTCAAGTTAATAGACATCATATTATTCCTTTCAAGAATTTCTTGACGAAAGAAAATTGGTGAACAAAGTTCTCAGAACTTTAGAGCTATAATTGAGTTCGGTATAATTGAAATTAATCTTTTCATCATTGTAGTTGATACTTCATCAAATGTTGAACCAGTTGCTTCTGATATTATTTGTTCTCGAATAGAGAGTAAATAATAATAAACAAAGGCAGTTCAATATTCTTTTTTTGGTACAATCGATTTAAATCACTGATTTGTACATATCTCATTTTTTGATATTGCCATATATCAAATCGGTGCCCTAGAGGAAAATAATATACTTCATGCTGGCATCATATGTGTGCTTGCTTTTCTATATCAAAGTTCAGATAAATCTATTTCTCATTTTGAGATAAATTTAGACTTTTGAATTGAAATATCTTTTGGAGTTACCCATGGTATTCAGTTTTTTGAGTAATATTCTGGACAATCTTTTGACGGTGTTGCTCATCAAATTATCTCTCATAGATTTTCTATTAAATCAAGTTTCCATCCCTTAGGTATATTTCCAATCTCACTCTCTATCATTTCTCCACCACTTGATTTATAGGAATTACCTTCTGCATGCGGAAACTCAAAATCCACAAACCATTGCTTATAGAGTGCTTGTGCTGTATCTTCAAGTTTCTCTATAAGTGTATTATTGAGATTGATACGATTGATTAGTATATCGTACTCTGCTACGATCTCTTTTTGCTTTTCGATACTAGGAATTGGAAGTTCCACATTGCACATTTCTTCCCAATCAAAAACTTCTCTTGCACTTCCGTGTGATTTGAATCGTGCGTACCTATTAAACTCAGGTCGCCTGAACCACATCATGAGATACTCTGGAAGTAATAATGCCGTATCGATTACTTCGAAAACCGTATATGATTGTGATACTATTGCCTCATCAAAAGTATCTAATAGTGCTATAGAGATTTTATCTCAGTTTCTTGAAGTTACTGGACCATAAGCAAATTGATTTCTTTTAATAATCTTATATGTAGACATATCAGTACCAATGATATTGGCAATTGAGGGTATGAATTTCTTCTGGATGCTCACACCCAAAAGCATATCCACTGCAATATGAATATCTCTTTTATTTACTTCTCGTATGAATTCTCCTAAAGGTTTATAATTTGATCTCATAACCAAGTTCTTTAAATACGGTAAGTAAATCTTTTTTTGATGATTCTTCATTCTTTAATAGTTCAGTGAACTCAGATTGGAGGAGTTGCATCTTCTCATCAAAATCAATATTCTCATCTCGATTGATGAATTCGATATATTTACTCGGTACGAGTGAATAGTCTTTTGCTTTTATTTCATCGAATTTAGCACTATAACAGAACTCCGAAATATTTTCATAGATATTCTCTCATGATTCTTGTTGCCATCTATGATATGTCTGGGTAATTCTTTCTATATCCTTTTCTGAGAACTGTGTAAACTTTTTTTCGAATGGCTCACCAACCTGTCGAAGATCCATAAAAAGAATCTCATCCTCTCTATTTCTATATTTCTTCATTGTTCCATTGATTTCTATATTTCTAGATTTTTTATTCTTATTCAGAATCCAGAGTGTCACACTGATGTCAGTTGTATAGAATAAATCTCTCGGCATCAATACAATGGCTTCCACGAGATTATTCTCGATGAGTTTCTTGCGAATATTATATTCTGTCCCACCGCCAGAGAGTGCACCATTCGCAAGGAGGAATCCAGCTACACCGTTTTCAGAAAGCTTTGAGGCAATATTGAGTATCCATGCATAGTTCGCATTCCCTGTCGGAGGTACATCATAGCCATTCCATCGTGGATCATCAGTGAGTTCACTTGGTTCTCTCCATTCTTTCTGATTGAATGGAGGATTTGCCATGATGTAGTCAGCTTTGAGATCTTTGTGTTGATCCTTTCTGAAGGTATCATCAGCCATATCACCGAGATTTCCTGAGATTCCTCGGATTGCAAGATTCATCTTGGCAAGCTTGTAAGTTGTTCCTACATACTCTTGTCCATAGATTGCGATTTCTTTTTTGTTCCCATGATGACTCTCAATGAACTTCATCGATTGGACGAACATACCGCCAGAACCGCAAGCAGGATCATAGATTTTCCCTTTATATGGTTCTATCATTTCAGCAATGAGCTTTACGATACTTTTTGGTGTGTAGAATTCTCATTTCCCTTTCCCTTCAGCGATAGCGAATTTACTCAAGAAGTATTCATAGACTCTTCAGACAATATCATTCTCTTTATCTTTGAGTGTATCGATATTATTGATCGTATCGAGAAGAGATGCGAGCTTCGTAATGTCGAGATTGAGTCGAGAATAGTAGTTATCTGGAAGTGCTCCCTTGAGGGATGGATTATTCTTCTCTACGGTCGTGAGAGCTGTATCTATCTTGATAGCGAGGTCTCCAGTCTTCGCATTATCTACTAAAATCCCCCCAAAATTTTCCATTTCTCCCTAGAACCCGAGGCTTAACTGTGCAGAAAGTTGAGGTTTCTGAGTTACTTTCTCGAGATTCCAGTAGATTTTCCTCACTTTTTTCATATAGTCTCCTATGAAGCAGAT